>NZ_RZTC01000107.1:16650-21866 GCF_004023165.1 Mesorhizobium sp. M7A.F.Ca.MR.176.00.0.0
GCCTGGATGGCGCCGATGCCACCCAGGACGCGCTGGCGGCCATGCAGGCGGGCGACCTCGACGTAACCGTGTTCCAGGACGCCGCCGGCCAGGGCGCCGGCGCTCTCGATGCGGCGCTCAAGCTCTCCAAGGGCGAAAAGGTCGAGCACAAGGTCTACGTGCCCTTCCAGCTGGTGACGCCAGCCAACATCGACAAGTTCCTGAAGAAGAACTGAGCCGCCAACGGTTCGATACGGAGCGGCGCTCTCGACCAAGACAGCGCCGCTCCCCTCTCTCCCTCAGCGCCGCAGGCGCGAGGGCGACCGCGGCTGATGGAGGACAGAATACGTGGCACAGACATCTCATGGCGTCGGCGGCGTCGGTTTTGATGCGAAGAAGCGCACATGGCCGGCCGAGTTCAATGTTTTCCTGGCACTGGTCATTCTCGTCGTCATCTTCGAACTGATCGGCCGCATTTTTCTCGGCGACAGCTTCCTGTTCAACACACGCAGCGACGTCGGCGGCATCTTCAACGAAGCGCGCCTGCAGATCATCATCCTGCAGGTGTCGATCGTCGGCATCATCGCCATCGGTGTGACGCAAGTGATCATCACCGGCGGCATCGACCTGTCCTCGGGCTCGATCGTCGGCGCGACCGCCATGATCGCCATGAGCTTCGCCCAGGTGGCGACGGTCAACGGCAACCCCAATCCCAAGGCGATGTTCCTGGCGCAAGGCTGGACCGACCTGCCTGTCATCGTGCCGCTGCTGGTGGCGATCGCCTGCGGCCTGTTCGCCGGCCTGGTCAATGGCGCGCTGATCGCCTACACGCGCATTCCGCCGTTCATCGCCACGCTCGGCATGATGGTGACCGCGCGCGGCATCGCCAAATGGTGGTCCAAGGGCCAGCCGATCTCGTTTCCCACCGAGAGTTTCGCCGGCATCGGCAAAGGCCTGATGCCCGTCGTCATCTTCCTGTCGCTGGCCATCCTGTTCCAGCTGATCATGACCTACACCAGGTACGGCAAGCACTGTTACGCGATCGGCTCCAACGAGGACGCCGCGCGCATGTCCGGCATCAAGATCGCCAACCACAAGATCCTGGTCTACGTCATCGCCGGCATTCTCGCCGCGCTCGCCGCCGTGGTGCTGAGCTCCAAGAACCTGACCGCGCAGTCCGGCATGGGCGTGATGTACGAGCTCGACGCCATCGCCATGGCGGTCATCGGCGGCGTCTCCCTGTCGGGCGGCCGCGGCTCGATCATCGGCACGGTGATCGGCTCGCTGATCTTCGGCGTCATCATCTCCGGCTTCACCTTCCTGCGCCTCGACGCCTACTACCAGGAGATGGTCAAGGGCGTGATCATCGTCGGTGCGGTGGTTCTCGACCAGTGGCGCCAACGCCTGCGGGCAATGAGGGCATGACCATGTCAGACATCGTCCTGAAGACTGAAAACCTGACCAAGCGCTATGGCGGCGTGCACGCGCTGGAAGGCGCGAATTTCGAACTGCGCAAGGGCGAGCATGTCGCCATCATGGGCGACAACGGCGCCGGCAAATCGACCTTCGTGCGCCAGATCACCGGCGTCGAGCAACGCACCAGCGGCCAGATCTGGTTCGACGGCAAGGAGGTGAATTTTGCCGGGCCGATCGAAGCCCGCACGGCGGGCATCGAGACCGTGTTCCAGAACCTGGCGCTGGCCGACGATCTCGACGTGCCTTCGAACCTGTTCCTCGGCCGCGAGAAGGTGTTGTTCAACCTCGGCCCGTTCTCGATCCTGGACCGCAAATACATGCGCAAGGCGACCGAGGCGGCGCTCGTCCGCACGGCGGTGAAGATCCCCAATCTGTCCAACACCATCCGCCACATGTCGGGCGGCCAGCGTCAGTGCGTGGCGATCGCCCGGACGGCGACTTTCGCCTCCAAGCTGATCATCATGGACGAGCCAACGGCTGCCCTTGGCGTGCAGGAGACCGCGCAGGTCGAAAACATCGTCCGTACGCTCAAGGACAATGGCGAGCCGCTGATCCTGATCAGCCACAATATGCGCCAGGTGTTCGATCTCTGCGACCGTATCGTCGTGTTCCGGCGCGGCCGCATCGTCGCCAATCTGCGCAAGGAGAACACCGACGGAAACGACATCGTCTCCTACATCACCGGCGCCAAGACCGGAGAGGCGGAACTCGCGGCCTAAAACAGGATGATCACCCTGTTTTAAGGTATGCGTGCGTGAAGTAATCTTGCCCCCTTCCTCAGGGAAGGTGCGGACACAACTCTCTCAAACCCATCCCCTAGAGGAAATACCCATGACCGTTCGCTTCGCTCTCCTCGGTGCCGGCCGCATCGGCAAGGTCCACGCCCGCGCCGTCGGCTCCAACCCGCAGGCCAAACTGGTTGCCGTTGCCGATGCGTTCGAGAAGGCCGCCAAAGAGCTGGCGAGCGCCTATGGCGCCGAGGTGCGCAGCATCGAGGATATCGAGAAAGCCGGTGATATCGACGCCGTCGTCATCTGCACGCCGACCGACACCCATGCCGATCTGATCGAGCGCTTCGCCAAGGCCGGCAAGGCGATCTTCTGCGAGAAGCCGATCGACCTCAACGTCAAGCGCGTCGAGAAGTGCCTGGCCGTGGTCGAGAAGACCAAGGCGACGCTGATGGTCGGCTTCAACCGCCGCTTCGATCCGCATTTCGCCGCCGTACGCAAGGCGATTGACGACGGCGCCATCGGCACCGTCGAGATGGTCACCATCACCTCGCGCGATCCCGGCGCGCCACCGATCGACTACATCAAGCGTTCGGGCGGCATTTTTCGCGACATGACCATCCATGATTTCGACATGGCGCGCTTCCTGCTCGGCGAAGAGGTCGTGGCGGTCAGCGCCCATGCCTCGGTGCTGGTCGACAAGAAGATCGGTGCTGCCGGCGATTTCGATAGCGTCAGCGTCATCCTGGAAACCGCTTCCGGCAAGCAGGCGGTCATCTCCAACTCGCGCCGCGCCACCTATGGCTACGACCAGCGCATCGAGGTGCATGGCTCGAAAGGCATGGTCGCCGCCGAGAACCAGCGCCCGGTGTCGATCGAACTGGCCAACGAGAAGGGCTATACCCGCCCGCCGCTGCACGACTTCTTCATGACCCGCTATCTCGACGCCTACGCCATTGAGATCGCCGCGTTCATCACGGCCGCGACCTCGGGCAAGAAAGCGTCGCCGAGCGGTGCGGATGGGCTGGTGGCGCTGAAGCTGGCCGACGCGGCGCTGAAATCAGCAACGACCGGCAAGACCGTCCGTCTCGACAAGTAAGAACCGGAAACTAGGGTACAGGGAGCCGAGCGATGAGCACATCCGCCGATCGCAATTCGAAGACGCGCGCCATCGTCACAGGTGGCGCCCAGGGGATCGGCTTTGCCGTCGCCGAAGCTCTGGCCGAGGAAGGTTGCCGGGCACTGGCGCTCATCGGCCGTTCGCAGGAGAAGGGCGACAAGGCCGTCGCCCATTTCAGGAGAGCCGGCGTCGACGCGATCTTCATCAGCGCCGACGTCTCTAAAGTGGCCGACTGCAAGCGGGCGGTCGCCACCGCGATCTCGCATTTCGGCACCATCAACGCCCTGGTCAACGCCGCCGCGACATCGGCGCGCGGTTCGCTGGTCGAAACCTCCGAGGAGCTTTTCGACACCATCTTCGACACCAATGTGCGCGGCCCGTTTTTCCTGATGCAAGGCGTGGTGGCGCATCTCCTGGAAAAGAAGGCACCAGGCTCGATCGTCAACGTGCTGTCGATGTCGGCGCATACCGGCCAGTCGTTCCTGACGCCCTATTCGACCAGCAAGGGCGCGCTGATGACGCTGACCAAGAACGTCGCCAACGCCTATCGTCACAACCGCATCCGCTGCAATGCGGTGCTGCCGGGCTGGATGGACACGGAGGGCGAGGACATCGTGCAGAAGAAATGGCACGATGCGCCGGACGACTGGCTGGCAAAGGCCGAAGCCGCACAGCCGATGGGGCAATTGGTGAAGCCGGACCAGTTGGCGCGGCTGATCAGCTACATGGTCAGCCCGCAGTCCGGCGTCATGACCGGATCGCTGGTCGACTATGACCAGAGCATTGCGGGGTCGTCTCCGGAATAGGGTCAGCCGAATAGCCTCTCGTCCAGAAGCAGCTCGGCCAAGCCTTGGCCGAGCTTGCCCTCGCCAGCGTGACCGGCTCCAGACCAAAAATCGCCAAGGGACCCGAGCTCTGAAAGCCCTCCCTTCCCCTGTTGCCGCCGCATCACCACTCCCATATAGTCAAGATAGTCAGACTGGTCATGGAGGTCGCAATGCTGTCTGCGCCCAAAGAGAATACCAATTGGACGGTCGCCGGGGCAAAAGCCCGGCTCTCGGAGGTTATCGAGCGCGCGCAGTCTTCGCCGCAGACGATCACCAGAAACGGCAAACCAAGCGTGGTTGTCGTCTCGGCCGAGGAATGGCAGCGCAAGACCGCGCGCAAGGGTACGCTTGCGGAGTTCCTGCTGGAGTCGCCGCTGCGCGGCGCCGATATCAACCTTGAGCGTCAGCGCGACGAACCGCGTGATCTGCCGCTGTGAGGCTTCTGCTCGATACGAATGTCCTGTCTGAAGTGACACGACCGGCGCCGGACGCACGCGTTCTGAACTGGCTGGATCGGCTTGATGAGGACCGCTCCTTCATCAGCGTCGTGTCGATCGCCGAGATCCGGCGCGGAGTCGCCCTCATGGATGAGGGTCGGAAACGTGAGGCCCTGGCCGAGTGGCTTGCTCGGGACCTGCCGCAGCGCTTCGAGCAGAGGGTTCTTCCGGTGGACGAACCGGTTGCCTTGGCCTGGGGCGACTTGATGGGCCTTGCAAAACGCAGCGGTCGCGGCCTGTCGTCGATGGACGGCCTGATCGCAGCCACGGCGATTGCGCAGGAGCTTACCTTGGCAACACGCAATACGAAGGATTTCGAAGGTTTTGGAATTGAACTTTTTGATCCCTGGACTGCATGAAGCGCTCGGCGGCGTATGTCTGCATCGGAAACACCATCACTTCGTCATCCACGGGCGGAGCAAGGAGCGTAGCGACGCGGCGCAGACCCGAGGATCCATGCCGCGACTTCCGAGTGCGCGCCACGGTGCAGAATTCTGCTCCGCTGCACTCTATGGTCAAGGTCGCGGCATGGATCCTCGGGTCTCCGCGACGGAGCTACGCTCCTGCTCCGCCCGTGGATGACGAAGGT
>NZ_RZTC01000108.1:0-10516 GCF_004023165.1 Mesorhizobium sp. M7A.F.Ca.MR.176.00.0.0
CTTCTCCCCGTCACTATACGGGGAGAAGGTGCCGGCAGGCGGATGAGGGGCGGCGGCAACCAAAGGATAACTGTTCTAAACCGGAGTGACGACTTGAAAGCCAAACTGGGCATGTCCCCCATTGCGTGGTGGAACGACGATCTTGCGGAACTCAGCGATGATGTGTCGCTGGAAGAATGCCTGCGCCAGTCGCGCTCGGCCGGCTTCACCGGCATGGAGATGGGCCGGCGTTTTCCCAATGATCCCGAAATCATGCTGCCGATCCTGAAGGCATCCGACGTCACGCTATGCGGTGGCTGGTTCTCCGGCACGCTGGTCGATGGGGAGATGGCCGACAACAAGGATCGCATCCAGCCGATGATCGACCTGTTCAAGGCGGTGAATGCGCCTTGCATCGTTTATGGCGAAGTCGGCCGCTCGATCCAGGGCGACCGCTCGAAGCCGCTGGCGACCAAGCCGAAGCTGTCGGATGACGAGATGAAGGCTTACGCGAAACGCCTGACCGCGTTTGGCGAATGGTGCGCCGAACAGGGTATGCCGCTGTCCTATCATCACCACATGGCGGCGGTGGTCGAGACCGAGCCGGAACTCGATGCCTTCATGCGCTATTCCGGAGCCGGCATTCCGCTGCTGCTCGATGCCGGACATCTGGCATTCGCCGGCGGCGACGTGCTGCGTGCCATCGACAACCATCATACCCGCATCAGCCATGTGCATGTGAAGGACGTTCGCATGGGCGTGATCGAAAAGCTCGATCGCACCAAACAATCCTTCCTCGACGCGGTGGCGCTGGGCGCCTTCACCGTGCCGGGCGACGGCTCGCTCGATTTCGGCGCCATCGTGCAGCGCTTCGCCGACCATGGCTATGAGGGCTGGTTCGTGGTCGAGGCCGAGCAGGACCCGAAGAAGAACCCGCCACTCAGGATGGCACAGGTTGGCTACAAGGAATTGATGCGCGTCATGACCGCCGCCGGCTATACGGTCGAGACGCAAGGCTTTCCAAATGTCTAGTTTCCCAATGGCTGGTGCGACGGGTTCCCGGCGAGACCGATTGCTGTAGATTGGCCCTATGAAAGATTCCGAACACCCCTTCTTCCGGCCTTTGTGGCGGCGTGCCGCCATCGTCGCGGTCTGCGTCATCTGGTCGATCATCGAGTTCGCCACCGGCACGCCGTTCTGGGGCATGATCGCGCTCGGCTTCGCCGGCTACGCCGTCTGGCAGTTTTTTTATCTCTACAAGCCCGCTGACGAGGCGAAGCCTTCGGTCGAGCCCGAGCCGAAGGAGTAACTGATCGCATGCGTTGGCGACTAGCTTGCAGTGCTTCTCGTTTCGTCATCCTGGGGCGGAGCAAGGAGCGAAGCGACGCGGCGCAGACCCTAGGATGACGAAGTTGGAAGGGCGCCGGCCGAAGATTTGCGATGGCCCTTTCAAACAGGCGGCTTGGCTTCACGGAGTCCTTCAAGCCAACGGAATAGGAGACAAAAATGTCGAAGCTGCTCGTCAAAGCCGACAAAGGCCATGGCCGCGTCGCCCATGTGACGCCGAAAAGCGCCGGCTGGACCTATGTCGGTTTCGACCTGCATCGGCTGAAGCCGGGCGAGAGCGTCTCCGGCAAGACGGAGGATCGCGAAGTCTGCCTGGTGTTCGTTACCGGCAAGGGCAAGGCTTCAGCCGGCGGCAAGGATCTCGGCCTGCTCGGCGAGCGCATGTCGCCCTTCGAGGGCAAGCCGTGGTCGGTGTATGTGCCTGAGGGTTCGGACTGGTCGGTGACAGCGGACACCGGGCTGGAACTCGCGGTCTGCTCGGCGCCGGGCCTTGGCGGCGGCCTGCCGGTGCGGGTGATCGGACCGGACGATCTCGGCCAGGAGGTGCGCGGCAAGGGCACCAACACACGCTATGTCACCAACATATTGCCGGAGGGCAAGCCGGCCGATTCGCTGCTGGTGGTCGAGGTGATCACGCCCGGCGGCCACACGTCGAGCTATCCGCCGCACAAGCACGACCGGGACAATCTGCCCGCTGAATCCTATCTTGAGGAAACCTACTATCACCGTCTCAACCCGCCGCAGGGCTTTGCCTTCCAGCGCGTCTACACCGATGCCGACGAGAATGGCCATCGCGCGCTCGACGAAGCGATGGCGATCGAGGATGGCGATGTCGTGCTGGTGCCCGGGGGCTATCACCCCTGCGCCGCCTGCCACGGCTACGACCTCTATTATCTCAACGTCATGGCCGGACCGAAGCGGACGTGGAAATTCCACAACGCGCCCGAGCACGAGTGGTTGATGAAGGCCTGATCGGTCGCTGCGTGAGCACTCGCTCCCTGGTCCAGCACGAAAAAATCGTCGGCTAATGACCCCGCTGCAGCGTTTTGTTACCTGAAAGCCAGCAAGGCTTCGTCAATTCGTCATGGAAATCACCTATGGCAGCGAAGCTGACAAGGACTTTCCATGCGCTACGCCCTCTATTTCACCCCCCGGCAGGACGAGCCTCTGGCGCGGATCGCCGCCGACTGGCTGGGCCGCGACGCGTTCGGCGCCGCGACGAGGCCGGTCGAAGCGGTGGCGGACCTGTCGGCGGCGGAAGTCGCTTTCCACACCGCTTCGGCGCGCCGCTATGGCTTTCACGCAACGCTGAAAGCCCCCTTCCGCCTGGCTGCCAACGAGACGGAAGCCTCGCTGCGCGCCGCACTCGACCAATTTGCCGAGGCGACGCCGGTGGTGACCATCCCGCGTCTCGTGGTCAGCCAGATCGACGGCTTCTTCGCACTGGTGCCGGAAGGGCCAGTGCCTGCGCTCAACCGGTTCGCCGATGACGTGGTGCGCGATTTCGACCGGTTTCGCGCACCGCTAAGCGAAGCGGAAATCGAGCGGCGCAGCCCGGATTCGCTGAAGCCGGCCGAGTTCCGCAATCTCTGCCAATGGGGTTACCCCTATGTCTTCGAAACCTTTCGCTTCCACATGACGCTGTCGGGTCGGGCGGGGTCACAGGAAAGCCCTCGTTTGCGCGCAGCGATCGACAGCCTGTTCGCGGAAGTGCTGCAACAGAAGGTGCTGGTGGATGCGCTGACCTTGTTTGTCGAAACCGAACCGGGTGCACCGTTCATGGTGCTCTCGCATCACGCGCTCGGGCGCCGCCCGGCCAGAAAAACCGCCTGAAGGACTGCCTGAAATGACCGCCGAGACTGTTCTCCACAATGCCCGCATCGTGCTTGCCGACGAGATCGTCGAAGGTTCGCTGGTGCTGCGCGACGGCTTTATCGCCGGCATCGAATCCGGCATCAGCCGCATCGGCGAGGACATGGGCGGCGACTATATCATTCCCGGGCTGGTCGAATTGCACACCGACCATCTCGAAGGCCACTACGCGCCGCGGCCCAAGGTGCGCTGGAATCCGATCGCCGCCGTGCTCGCCCATGACGCGCAGGTAGCGACCGCCGGCATCACCACCGTGCTCGACGCCTTGCGCGTCGGCATGGACGAAGACGCCGACCTGACATCGGCCGACATCCGCAAGCTGGCCGACGCGATCGAGGACAGTGTGAAGCAGGACCGTCTGCGCGCCGACCATTTCATCCACCTGCGCTGCGAGGTTTCGGCACCGGACTGCCTCAGGGCTTTCGCCAATTTCGACGGCGACGAGCGGGTCAAGCTGGCGTCGTTGATGGACCATGCGCCAGGCCAGCGCCAGTTCGTCGACCTCGAGACCTATGCCTACTATTACCAGCGCAAGCTGAAGCTGACCGATCGCGACTTCAAGCTGTTCTGCGAAAAGCGGATGGCTGAATCGGCGCGCAATTCGGCGCCGAACCGGGCGGTGATATCAGCCGCCTGCCAGGAGCGCGGCATCGTGCTGGCCAGCCACGACGACGCCACATCAGGCCATGTCGACGAGGCGATCGAGCAGGGCGTGCGCGTCGCCGAATTCCCGACCACGGAAGAGGCCGCCAGGGCCTCGAAAGAGGCCGGGATGGGCGTGCTGATGGGCGCGCCCAACGTTATGCGCGGCGCCTCGCATTCGGGCAATGTCTCGGCCCGTACGCTGGCCAGCGACGGCCTGCTCGACATCTTGTCGTCCGACTACATTCCCTTCAGCCTGATCCAGTCGGCGTTCTTCCTCGGCGATGTCGTCGAAGGCATTTCCTTGCCCCAGGCCGTCGCCATGGTCTCGAAGAACCCGGCCGATGCGGTTGGCCTGACCGATCGCGGCGTCATCGAACAGGGCCGCCGCGCCGATCTGGTGCGCGTGCGCGTCGACGACCATGTCCCGGTGGTGCGCACCGTCTGGCGGCAGGGAAGCCGGGTCGCATGATGGTGTCGGCGTCGATCGAGCGGGAATTGTCGGCCGAGACGTTTCCGATCCGCGATGGCGTTTTCGTCGCCGTCGTCGGCCCAAGCGGCGCCGGCAAGGACACAGTGATCGGCTACGCCCGCGCCCGCTTTGCCGACGAAACGCGGCTGGAGTTCGTCCGCCGCGTCATCACCAGGCCGAGCGATGTCGCCAGCGAGGACCACGACACGCTGGCCGATGCCGCCTTCGTCGAGGCCGAAGCCGATGGCGCCTTCGCCATCTCCTGGGAAGCGCACGGCTTGCGCTACGGCATCCCCGCCGATGTCGACTGGTCCGTCGCCAATGGCCGTGTCGCTGTCGCCAATGTGTCGCGCGCGATCATCCCCTCCTTGCGCGAACGCTATGCCAATCTGGCCATCGTCGAGATCACCGCCTCGCCTGAAGTGCTGGCCGAGCGTCTGGCGATGCGCGGCCGCGAGTCACGCGGCGAAGTGCTGGCGCGGCTGGCGCGCAGCGCCAATGTCACTCTGTCCGGGCCCGGCGTCACCTCGATCGACAACAGCGGCCCGCGCGAGACGGCCGGCGAACGCTTCGCCGAGGTGCTGCGCAAGGCGATGGCTTTTTCCGACATGTCGGGCCTGATCTAGATCGTCGGCTCCTGAGGCCTCGTTCATGCGATGGGCGCCTTAAGCCCCAAGCGCAAAGGGCATCAGCGACACCGTGCCAGCCGAACTTTCACCTGGGGCGAGCACGATGGCGCCCTCGTCCGGATCGCTCCATCCGCCCCGGTTGAAAGCACCGGAGGCCATGGTCTGCGGTTCGACGCAAAAGTAAGGCTTGGCCGGATCGGCGTACAGCATCAGGTGCTTGAAGATCGGATCGGCCTTGATGCGCAAACCCGCGCCGCGCGCCGGAAAGCGAAGCGTCGCCTCACCCGTCCAGCCGCCATAATCATTGTTGCGCCAGCCGGCGGGTAAAGGCCGGCTCTCGGCGAAGTCGAGTTCGAGCGCAAGCGCTATCGGATCGCCGGCGATGCCATGCGGTTCCTCCAGATAGAACCGCGCGGCCTTGAATTGCAGCGTGACGTCCGGGTCGCGATCGAACCAGGGATGCAGGCCGAAACCAAACGGCATGGAAACCGGCCCCGTGTTGGTCAGTGTCATGGTCACGCCGAGGCCTTCTTCGGACAGCACGAAAGCCTGCGTCGCGTGATAGGAGTAGGGTTCGAGGCTGGCTGCGATATCCAGCGACAGCGTTGCCTGGGCGTCGCCCGCCGCAGTAACGGTCCAGGGGTGCTTCCAGCCGCTGCCATGCACGTTGATGGTTTCGGGCGGATTGTTGGGCTGGACCCGCCAGCGCTTCGCTCGAAACTCGAAGGTATTTCCGGCGATGCGGTTGGCGTAGGGCATCATCGGGAACATGGCAACGCCAAGCACGTTGCCCGCTTCACGATCGTCATCGGAAATCCGGCGCATGAGATCGATGCCGCGCCAGCGCAGCGCGCTGAGGCTGCCGCCGATTTGCGGCACCAGTTCGGCTTCGAGCGCGCCGGCCCTGAGCGTCAACGGTTCAGGAATTGCAGCCATCGCCCGCCATTCGCCGCGAGGCACTTATTCCGCAGCCGCGCCGGCAGCGCTTTTGCGGGTGGCGTCGACCATCAGCCGCCGTTCCCGGAACACGCCCCATTGCTGGTCGACCAGCACGCCGATGAGGATGACGCCGCCCATCACCGCGAAGTTGAGCGAGGACGGGATGCCGAGCAGGTTGACGAGGTTCTGCAGTTCCTGCAGCAGCACCGTGCCGAGGATGACGCCGATCAGCGAGCCTTCACCGCCGCGCAGCGAGAAGCCGCCGAGCACGGCTGCGGCGATGGCGTAGAGTTCGTAGAACTGGCCGTGGCTGGCCGGTGAGATCGAGCGCGTGTACATGGCGAAATAGATCGCCGACAGCGCCGTCAGCACGCCGCAAATGACGTAGGCGGCGATGACGACGCGGCCGGTGCGGATCCCGGAATATTTCGCCGCCTCCTCGTTCTTGCCGATGGCGTAGAGATAGCGGCCGAACACCGAGCGGTGCAGCACCACCCACATGATGATGGAAATGACGATCAGCGCGATGAAGCTGTTGGGAACGCCATAAGAGCGCCCGGCGGTCAGGAATTCGAGGTCGGGGAAATTCTGGCCGAAGGCAAAACCCGCGGTGCCGTCGGCGGTGTAGAAGCGGGCGACGCCGCGGTAGATCAGCAGGCCGCACAGGGTAACGACGAAGGGCTGCAGCTTGAGCCTTGTGATCAGCCAGCCATGCGCCAGGCCGATGATGGCGCCAAGCACCAGGATGAGCACGAAGGCCAGCGGCCATTCCATGCCACGCACGGCGATGAAGTCGATGAACAGCGTGCCAAGCAGCGCGACCACCGAGCCGACCGACAATTCAATGCCGCCGGTGATGATGACGAAGGCCTGGCCGATCGACAGGATGCCGAACAGGCCGATCAGGTTGGAGGTGTTGGCGAGGTTGATCGGCAGCAGGAAGCGCGGATTGATGATCGCAACGATCGCCCCGACCACCAGGATCAGGATCAGCAGGCCGAGATCTTTTTTGCTCATCGTCTTCTCCCCAATGCCTGCCTGAGCGGATCGCGTTTGCGCGGCCCGTGGCAAGAACTATTTCGGCTGCTTGCCGACCGCCAGCAACAGCACGTTTTCCTGGCTGAACCGATCCTTGTCGAGAATGCCCGAGATCTGGCCCTCATGCATGACGGCGATGCGGTCGGACACGCCGATCACCTCTTCCATGTCCGACGAGATCATCAGCACGGCGACGCCGGCATCGGCCAATGCGCGCATCAGGCCATAGATTTCCGCCTTGGCGCCGATGTCGATGCCGCGCGTCGGCTCGTCGAGGATCATCACTTTCGGGTTCATGGCCAGCCACTTGCCGAGCACGACCTTCTGCTGATTGCCGCCCGACAGCGTGCCGGTGCGCGTCTGCACCGAAGGCGCCTTGATGCCGAGATCTTTCTTCTGCTTCTCGGCGGTGGCGGTCTCGGCGCTTGAGGACACCAGCGAGCGGCGCGCATGCGCCGGCAGATTGGGCAGCGAAATATTCTGGGCGATCGACAGGTCGAGCAGGATGCCGGTGAGCTTGCGGTCTTCCGGCACCAGGAAGATGCCATGCGCGACGGCCTCGGCCGCGGACGCCAGCGCGAGCGGCTTGCCGTCGAGCTCGAGCGCGCCGCCAAGCTTCGAGTCGATGCCGAAGAACACCCGCGCCAGTTCGGTGCGGCCGGAACCGACAAGGCCGGCAAGACCGAGGATTTCGCCGCGCCTGACGTCGAGGTCGACCGGCCGGCCGGGATAGGCCGGTGTGCGGATGGCTTTGGCCGCAAGCGTTACGGCGCCGGGCGCCCGCGCCGCTTCCGAGGCCTTTTCGCGCTCCTTCAGCATGCGGCCGATCATCAGCTTGACCATCTGGTCGTGGCCGATGTCATGCTTGCCCAGCGTGCCGGCCAGCATGCCGTCGCGCAGCACGACGACGCGGTCGGCGACGCGCTCGACCTCGTGCAGGCGGTGCGAAATGAAGATGACGCTGATGCCGTCGGCCTTGAGCGCCTTGATGACGTCGAGCAATTTGTCGGTCTCGGCGAGCGGCAGGCTCGATGTCGGCTCGTCAAGGATGACCAGCCGCGCCTCGATCGACAGCGCCTTGGCGATCTCGACCATCTGCTGCTGGGCCAGCGACAGGGTCGCAACCGGCGTGTCGGCGGAAAAATTGGCGCCGACACGCTTCAACAGCGGCGCCACCATGGTGCGCAGTTTGGCGCGGTCGACGAGTTTCAGCGGCCCGGCGCGCAACGGCTCGCGGCCGAAGAAGATGTTGGCGGCAACGTCGAGATTTTCGAACAAATTGAGTTCCTGGTGGACGAAGGCGATGCCCGAACCCAGGCTGGCTTCGACGGAGAGCCTGTCATGCGCGGTGCCGTCGACGGTGATCGTGCCGCTGTCGGGCGTGGTGACGCCGCCGAGGATCTTCATCAAGGTCGATTTGCCGGCGCCGTTTTCACCGACGAGGCCGATGACCTCGCCCGGCCTGACCTCCATGGAAAAGCCGTCGAGCGCGACGACGCCCGGATAGGTCTTGCGCACGTTCTCGAGGCTGAGGAACGGGGCGGTCACGGATGCAGCAATGGATGTGTCGGAATAGTTCATCATGCCTGACAGCGATTGGCGGAACGGCCTCCTCGCAGACTGACGGGCCTTGGGAGGCCCGTCAATAAAAAGCGAGGCGTCGCGCTGCCCCTCACCCTACCCCTTCCGGGGCGAGCCACTTGTCTCGCCCGTCCTTCGGACCCCCGTATAGAGACGGGGAGAGGGGGATTGCCAGCGTTGGAGCGCTTCCCTTCTCCCCGTCACCATACGGGGAGAAGGTGCCGGCAGGCGGATGAGGGGCGGCGCTAACGACGATCAGTTTCCAGACATCGCCTTCAGATTGGCGGCGTAGGCGTCGACGTCATCCTTGCCGATGATCTTGGTCGGGATGATGATGAGGTTGCCTTCCGGGATGCCCGACTTGTCGCCCTTGAGGTAGGCAGCCATCAGCTTCATGCCCTGATAGGCCCATTCGAAGGGCTGCTGCACGACGGTGGCGGCAACGGTGCCTTCCTTGACGCCGCCCAGCGTGATCGGATCGTCATCGAAGCCGACGACGGTGATCGAGCCGAGCTTGCCGGCGTCGCGCAGCGCTTCATAGATGCGCGGCGTGTTGTAGGAGTAGAAGCCGACCATGCAGGTGACGTCGGGGCTGGCGACCAGCGCGTCCTCGACGTTCTTCTTGGCGCGCGCCTGGTCGATGTCGTCGCCGCGCACGTCGATCAGCTCGATCTTGGTGCCGGCGAGGCCGTCCTTCATGCCCTGGATGCGTTCCTTGGCATTGTCGGCGCCGAGCAGGCCGACGAAGCCGAGGCATTTTCCACCATTGGGCATCGCCTTCTTGGCGATTTCGGCCGCCTGCTTGCCGGCATCGACATTGGACGAGCCGATATAGGCGACGCGCTTGGTCTGCGGGGCGTCCGAGTCGGTGGTGAACAGCGCCGTTTCCGAGGCGATCTTGTTCAACCCATCGGTCGAGGTCTTGGGATCGACGGCCGAGACCATGATGCCCTTGACGCCGGCGGTCACCAGATCGTCCATCAGCCGCTGCTGGATGGCGACCGAAGACTGCTCGGGGTATTTGAGCTCGAGCGTATAGTCGGGCAGTTCGCCCTGCGCCTTCTTGACGCCGGCTTCGGCGGCCTTCCAGAAATCGGAAGCGCCGTTGACCACGAAGGCCAGCGTCGGCTTGTCTTGGGCGCGCGCGATGGCCGTGGCCGACAGGCCAAGCAGCAACGCGGCCGCGGCTACGGATGCAGTTCGTATCAAGGATTTCATGTTCAACCTCCCGTTTGGCTCAGTCGTTGGACCGGCCGATCTTGCACTGACCTGATTTGCCGTTTGCAGCGTGGACGCCCTCCTCCTCAAAGGGGTTCCCGGCACCGAAAGAATGGCGTCGTTCCAGCCACGATCATGGACCTTAGAGACTCATCCTTCGTTCGTAAATAGTCCGATTTGTCTGACATATCACATATCCGAGACAAGGCTTGCGGAGGTAGGATCCGCTCGCCACCGGGCCATTTTTCGTACTCTCCCGCCGCCCCGGACGTGACCGGCCGGACGCGACGGATTGACGGTACAGCGCATTTTTGTATTAGTAAACAGTATTAGTTCCGAGCCAATGCCGGGGTTTCGCGGTGCGCCCGCCGCCGAGCCGTGGTCACCGCTGGCCCGCCGCCCGAGCCTTTCGGCCTTTGAGTTTTGGCTTGTATGGAGATCCACGGCGGATGGACCTCCTGCATACTAATAGTTATAAACGGCCTTGACGTTACCTCTATAAATCGACGGCGTCACGCCATCTTGCCGGCCTGACCGGCCTGCCAGACTGGGATTTGCCATGAGCGAGACGACGGATCGGGCCAGCGACATGGCGAGGCGCCGCAAGGTGCCGGCCAAGGGCGCCAAGGGCCGCGTCACCATGATCGATATCGCCAGGGCGGCCGGCTGCTCGCAGGCGACCGTTTCCTTCGTGCTCAACAATTCGCCAGGCATCAAGCTGTCGCAGCAGACCCGCGAACGGGTGATCGAAGCCGCGCGGACGCTTGGCTATGCGCCGCCCGCCTTCTCGGCCCTTCAC
>NZ_RZTC01000108.1:10526-21704 GCF_004023165.1 Mesorhizobium sp. M7A.F.Ca.MR.176.00.0.0
GCCCTTCACCCGCCGATCCCCGCCTTCGAAGGACTGGACGGGGTGATCGGCTTTGCCGTCGACCAGCTCGCCACCAGCCCGGAGGCCGTCGTCGCCATCGAGGGCGCGCGCCAGGCCTCGTGGAACGCCGGCAACGTGCTTCTGGTGGCGCAGACGCTGGGCGATTCCGTCATGGAGCCGCGCGCCATTTCGGCGCTGACCAAGCGAGGCATTTCGGCGCTGATCTACATGACCATCTTCACCCGCGAGATCACCGCGCCCGATTACCTTTACGGCTTGGACATTCCCGTGATCCTGCTCAACTGCTACACGGCGGACTATGCCTTCCCGGCCGTGGTGCCGAGCGAGATCGCCGGCGGCCAGAGCTCGACCCGCCATTTGATCAGCCACGGCCACCGCCGCATCGCCACCATCACCGGCGAGCCGTGGATGCAGGCCGCACAGGACCGGCTGAAAGGCTACCGCCGCGCGCTCGCCACTGCCGACATCCCGTTTGATCCCGAACTGGTGGTCGAGGGCGACTGGTCGGCCAGCGCCGGCTACGCCGCGACCGTCAAGCTCCTAGCGCTGAAGGACCGCCCCACCGCCATCTTCTGCCAGAACGACCGCACCGCGATCGGCTGCTACGAAGCGCTGAAGGAAGCCGGCCTGCACATTCCTGGGGATATTTCCGTGGTCGGCTACGACGACGAGGAAATCGCCCGGCATTTGTTCCCGCCGCTGACCACCTCGATCCTGCCGCATATGGCGATGGGCCAATGGGCGATCGAGCAGCTGGAAGCGCCGGCGCCGCCTGGGAGGGGGCGGTATCCGATCACGAAGCTGGAGTGCCCGCTGGTGGAGCGGGAGAGTGTGCGGGCGGTGATGGGGAGTTAACGCTGGGCGCCTCGGAACACTTCATCGTTGCCATCTGTCGACCTGTGGTCTTTAGTCTCCCCGAAATTGATTTGGGGGTATCTGTAATTGAACCAGCAAGCGTTGTCGGCATTCATCTGGTCGGTGGCCGATCTTCTCAGGGGGGACTACAAGCAGGCTGACTACGGCAAGGTCATTCTTCCTTTTGCCGTTCTGCGGCGTCTGGATTGTGTGCTGGAGCCGACAAAGGAAGCCGTGCTGGCGGAACATGCGGCCAAGACCGCCCAAGGGATGAACCCCGAGCCCTTCGTTCTGCGCAAGGCCGGGCAGACCTTCTACAACACGTCAAAACTCGACATGCGCAAGCTGATGGGCGATCAGGACAACATCGCCCAGAACCTGTTCGCCTACATCCAAGCCTTCTCGCCGGATGTGCGCGACGTCTTCGAGCGGTTCGAGTTCGCGGTACAGGTAGACCGCCTCGCCAAGGCAGGGCTGCTCTATCAGGTCACTGAGAAATTTGCTCGCATCGATCTGCACCCCAGCAAGGTCGACAACCACCAGATGGGCCTTGTGTTCGAGGAACTGATCCGCAAGTTCGCAGAACTCTCAAACGAGACCGCTGGTGAACATTTCACTCCGCGCGAAGTCATCCGGCTGATGGTCAACCTGCTGTTCGTCGAAGACGACGCCATCCTGTCGAAGCCCGGTGTGGTGCGAACGATCTACGATCCGACAGCGGGCACCGGCGGGATGCTGTCTGTCGCCGGAGAGCATCTGGTCGAGCACAACGATAAGGCCTCGCTCGTCAACCCGGAGTCCTACGCTATCTGCAAGGCCGACATGCTCATCAAGGGACAGGATGTCGCCAACATCGTCTTCGGCAACACGCTATCCGACGACGGTCATCCGCAAGAAAAGTTCGACCAAAGAGCATAGCACGAATCCCGCCCCGTCCCTCGCCCAGCGTTTGTTTGGGCGGGCACGATCGAAAGTCGCTATTTCATGCGCGAGGTCGATAAAAGGCAGCTAGTTGCTGGCGGTGGCGCCGGGTGGCGCCGCAGCACCCAAATAACTTAAGCTCTCGCCAGAGCCCAATCCAACGAACCAAACTGGACTTTAGCGATGACTAGCACCCAACAACGCGCCGCCCTGCAACGCCAGATCTGGCAGATCGCCAATGATGTGCGTGGTGCGGTCGACGGCTGGGATTTCAAGCAGTACGTGCTTGGTACGTTGTTCTACCGCTTCATCAGCGAAAACTTCGCCAGCTACATCGAAGGCGGCGACGAAAGCATCAAATATGCCGAGATGGCCGACAGTGTGATCACGGCCGAGATCAAGGAGGATGCGGTAAAGACCAAGGGATACTTCATCTATCCCAGCCAGTTGTTCGCCAATGTCGTCGCCAAGGCCCATGGCAATGAGAAATTGAACACCGACCTGGCAGGCATTTTCGTCGCCATTGAGGCCTCGGCCAACGGCTATCCCTCCGAACTCGACATTAAGGGCCTGTTTGCCGATTTCGACACCACCAGCAACCGTCTGGGCAATACCGTCAAGGATAAGAACGCCCGCTTGGCTGCCGTGCTCAAGGGCGTGGCAGGACTGGACTTCGGCCACTTCGATGCCGCCCATATCGACCTGTTTGGCGATGCCTACGAGTTCCTGATTTCCAACTACGCCGCCAATGCCGGCAAGTCCGGCGGCGAGTTCTTCACCCCGCAGCATGTCTCCAGGCTGATCGCTCAACTGGCCATGCACAAGCAGACCAGCGTCAACAAAATTTACGACCCGGCCTGCGGTTCGGGCTCGCTGCTGCTGCAAGCTAAGAAGCATTTTGACGTCCACGTCATAGAGGACGGGTTTTTCGGCCAGGAGATCAACCACACCACCTATAACCTGGCGCGCATGAACATGTTCCTGCACAACATTAACTACGACAAGTTCAATATTCAGCTGGGCAACACGCTGATTGAGCCACATTTCGGCGGCGACAAACCCTTCGACGCCATCGTCTCCAACCCGCCGTATTCGGTGAAATGGATCGGTAGCGACGACCCTACCCTGATCAACGATGATCGCTTCGCCCCGGCCGGCGTTCTTGCGCCAAAATCCAAGGCTGACTTCGCCTTTGTGCTGCACGCGCTCAGCTACCTCTCCAGCAAGGGGCGCGCAGCCATCGTCTGTTTCCCTGGCATCTTCTATCGCGGGGGTGCCGAACTGAAGATCCGCCAGTACTTGATCGACAACAACTACGTGGAAACGGTGATCGCGCTGGCACCCAACCTGTTCTACGGCACCACCATCGCCGTCAACATCCTGGTGCTGGCCAAGAACAAGACCGACACCCAAACCCAGTTCATCGATGCCAGCGGTCTGTTCAAGAAGGAAACCAATAACAATGTGCTGCTGGATAAACACATAGAGGAGATCATGCAGGCCTTCGATAGCAAGGTCGACGTGGACCACTTAGCCCGCTCGGTGCCGTTGGAGCGGATCGCTGGCAACGACTACAACTTGTCAGTGTCCAGCTATGTGGAAGCCCTGGACAGCCGTGAGGTGGTGGACATCGCCACACTCAATGCCGACCTGAAGATCACCGGCGCCCGCATTGACCAGCTGCGGCGGGAGATCGACGCCATCGTTGCCGAGATCGAGGGGGCGGAGACGGAGGCATGAGCGAGATGAACTATCTGGACAAGCTACTGAGTGAGGTAGCGGTGGAGTGGTTACCGCTCGGGGACGTGACGCAGTATGAGCAACCAGCTAAATATCTGGTATCTACAATAAACTACAGCGACGAATATGACACTCCCGTCCTGACGGCGGGAAAAACCATTGTGCTTGGTTATACGGATGAAGTAGACGGCATCTACAATGCCTCACAAGATCCGGTAATTATATTTGATGATTTCACTACAGCCAACAAATGGATTGATTTTGATTTTAAGATAAAGTCATCAGCCGTCAAGATGATTACGTCGAAAAGTGAAGAAAAGACGCTGTTAAAGTACATCTACTATTGGTTAAACACTTTACCCAGCGAACTGTCTGATGGTGACCATAAACGTCATTGGATCGGAAACTACACAAACAAGAAAATCCCCATCCCCTGCCCGGATTCCCCCGAAAAATCGCTGGCCATCCAGGCGGAAATTGTCCGCATCCTCGACGCCTTCACCGAGCTTACCGCCGAGCTTACCGCCGAGCTTACCGCCCGCAAAAGACAATACCACTATTATCGTGACCACTTGCTGCGGTTCGAAGGGAGGGAAGTGGAGTGGAAGACGCTGGGGGAGATTGGTGAGTTTATTCGCGGCAAGCGCTTTACCAAGGCGGATTACGCGGAAGACGGCATCAGCGCTATCCATTACGGCGAGATCTACACTCGGTATGGCGCTTGGACAGGCGAGACGTTTTCAAAGGTTCGGCGAGAGTTGGCCGGCTCCTTGCGCTATGCAAAACGTGGAGATGTTGTGATCGCCGGTGTTGGCGAAACGGTCGAGGATGTTGGGAAGGCTGTGGCTTGGATTGGCGAGCAAGACATCGCAATACACGACGACAGCTACGCATTCCGGCACTCGATGAACCCCAAATTCATCTCCTACGCGATGCAGACGGCGACGTTCATCTCAGAAAAGGCGAAGCACGTTTCCCGAGGCAAGGTGAATAGATTGCTGATTGACGGGATGGCTAAAGTTCGTGTGCCGATCCCCTACCCAGGCGACGCTCGCAAATCGCTCGCCGAGCAAGCCCGCATTGTCGCAATCCTCGACAAGTTCGACGCGCTGACCAACTCTCTCAGCGAGGGCCTGCCTCGCGAAATATTGCAGCGTAAGCAGCAGTACGCCTATTACCGGAACCTGCTTTTGAGCTTCCCCAAGCCGGAAGAAGTGGCGGTCTGACATGGGGGCGACGCTGACCGAGATCGCCCAACAGCTGAAAGACGCCAACAAGAAGGTGCAGTTGATTTATGCCTTCAACGGCTCGGGCAAGACGCGTCTTTCGCGAGAGTTCAAGCGTTTGATTTCGCCCAAAGCCGATGGTGGAGAAGACGACGAAGGGGCGGAACAGCCCGAGCTGTCGCGCAACAAGATTCTCTACTACAACGCCTTTACTGAAGATCTGTTCTATTGGGATAACGACCTGGCGCTGGATGCAGAGCCGAAGCTGAGAATCCAAGCCAACACTTTCACGGATTGGGTGCTGAAGGATCAAGGTCAGGACTTGAACGTCATTACGACCTTTCAGCGCTATACCAACAACAAGCTCACGCCGCGCTTCAATGAAGAGCGCAAGGACGACGATACCGGGGAGGTCGTTGCGAAAGCCTTTTCGGAGGTTACCTTTTCGCTCGAGCGCGGTGATGATGAGCATTCGGGAAATCTGAAGATCTCCAAGGGCGAAGAAAGCAACTTCATCTGGAGCATTTTCTACACGCTGCTCGAGCAGGTGATTGGTGTGTTGAGCGTGCCAGAACGTGGCGATCGTGAAACCAACGAGTTCGATCAGCTGGAATATGTGTTTATCGACGACCCCGTGAGCTCGTTGGACGAAAACCATCTGATCGAACTGGCTGTCAACTTGGCAAGCCTGATCAAATCCAACCAATCCGATCTGAAGTTTATTGTTACCACACACAGCCCTCTATTCTACAACGTGATGTTTAATGAGCTGAACGGCAAAGCCTGCTACATGCTGGGGCGCTCTGAAGATGGCAGCTTTTCGCTAACTGAAAAGAACGGAGACTCCAACAAGAGTTTCTCCTATCATTTGTATCTAAAACAGACCATAGAGCAGGCTATTGCTGACGATAAGGTTGAAAGGTACCACTTCACCCTATTGCGAAATCTTTACGAGAAAACAGCCAGTTTTCTGGGCTACCAAAAGTGGTCGGAGATTTTACCCGACGACAGGCAGCTATATTTGAGCAGAATTATCAATTTCACAAGCCATAACACTCTATCCAACGAAACTGTTGCAGAGCCGACATTACCTGAAAAGGCAACGGTCAAGTTGTTGCTCGATCACTTGAAAAATACCTACGGATTCTGGCAGCAGGAGCAATAGATGGTTGAACCCGCCAAGACGATAGTAGAATCCAATAATTTCATTGTCCTCGATAAGTACACCGGCGAATGGATCGTCGCGGAAGGCTACCAGAGCGAGGATGCGCTGGAGCGTGAGTTCATCCAAGACCTGGTAAATCAAGGCTATGAGTTCATGTCCGGCCTGAACACGCACGAGGCCCTGCTGGCCAATGTTCGCGTGCAGCTACAGGTGCTCAACTCCGTGCAGTTTTCCGACGGTGAATGGCTCCGCTTCGCAGAAACCTTCGTCGACAGGCCCAGCGACGGTATCATCGAGAAAACCCGCAAGATCCACGATGACTACATCCACGACTTTGTGTTCGATGACGGGCGCATCCAGAATATCTATTTGTTGGACAAGAAGACCATCGCTCGCAACAAGGTGCAGGTGATCAAACAGTTCGAGCAGAATGGTAGCCACGCCAACCGCTACGATGTGACCGTGCTGGTCAATGGCCTGCCGCTGGTGCAGGTGGAACTGAAGAAGCGCGGCGTTGCGATCCGCGAGGCTTTCAACCAGGTGCACCGCTACAGCAAGGAGAGTTTCAACAGCGAGTATTCTCTGTACAAGTATCTGCAGCTATTTGTAATCTCCAACGGAACCGACAGTCGCTACTTCGCTAACACGACGCGTCGCGACAAGAATAGCTTCGACTTCACCATGAACTGGGCGAAGGCGGACAACAATCTGATCAAGGATCTGAAGGACTTCACCGCCACCTTCTTCCAGAAGCACACGCTGCTCAACGTGCTGCTGCATTATTCCGTGTTCGACGTCAGCGACACATTGCTGGTGATGCGGCCCTACCAGATCGCAGCCACTGAGCGCATCCTGCGGAAGATCAAGAGCGCGCATGCCGCCAAGAGCTGGAGTCAGCCGGAAAGCGGCGGCTACATCTGGCACACCACAGGTTCGGGCAAGACCCTGACTAGCTTCAAGGCGGCGCGTCTGGCCACCGAGCTGGACTTCATCGACAAAGTGTTCTTCGTGGTTGACCGCAAGGATCTGGACTACCAGACCATGAGGGAATACCAGCGCTTCTCCCCAGACAGCGTGAACGGTTCGGACTCCACCGCCGGTCTTAAGCGCAATCTGGAGAAAGACGACAACAAGATCGTCGTCACCACCATCCAGAAGCTCAACAACCTCATGAAAAGCGAGGGCGACCTGCCCATCTACCAAAAGCAGGTCGTGTTCATCTTCGACGAGTGCCACCGCAGCCAGTTTGGCGAGGCACAAAAGAACCTCAAGAAGAAGTTCAAGAAATACTACCAGTTCGGCTTCACCGGCACGCCGATCTTCCCACAGAACGCACTGGGTGCAGACACCACCGCCAGCGTGTTCGGCCGCGAGTTGCACTCCTATGTCATCACTGACGCCATCCGCGATGAGAAGGTGCTCAAGTTCAAAGTGGACTACAATGATGTGCGTCCGCAGTTCAAGGCCATCGAATCCGAGCAGGATGAGAAGAAGTTAAGCGCGGCGGAAAACAAACAAGCCTTGTTGCACCCGGACCGCATCCGCGAAATTAGTCAGTACATCCTGAACAACTTCAGGCAGAAGACGCATCGCTTGCAAGCGAGTAATAAGGGTTTCAACGCGATTTTCGCGGTGAGCAGCGTTGACGCGGCCAAGCTATACTACGAGTCCTTCAGGGACCTGCAGAAAGGCAAAGACAGGCCTTTGCGAGTGGCTACCATCTTCTCGTTTGTCGCGAACGAGGAGCAGGACGCCATCGGCGACATCCAGGATGAAAGCTTCGATGTATCGGCCATGAACAGTAGCGCCAAAGAATTTTTGAGCGCCGCCACCGCCGACTATAACACACTCTTCAAGACCAACTTCAACGTTGATAGCAACGGCTTCCAGAACTACTATCGCGACCTAGCGAAGCAGGTGAAGGGAAGGGAGATCGATCTCCTGATCGTGGTTGGCATGTTCCTCACCGGCTTCGATGCGCCCACGCTGAACACGTTGTTCGTGGACAAGAACCTTCGCTACCACGGCCTGATACAGGCGTACTCACGCACCAACCGCATCTTTGACGCCACCAAGACCTTCGGCAACATCGTCACCTTCCGGGACCTCGAACAGGCGACCATCGACGCAATTACGCTGTTCGGTGACAAAAACACGAAAAACGTGGTGCTCGAGAAGGGCTACAAGGAATACATGGGAGGCTTCACCGACGTGCTCACCGGGGAGGCGCGGCGCGGCTTCGTTGACGTGGTGCACGAGTTGGAGGGACGCTTTCCCGACCCCGCCGCCATTGAAAAGGAAGGCGACAAGAAAGCCTTCGCCAAGCTTTTTGGCGAATACCTACGTGTTGAGAACGTGCTGCAGAACTTCGATGAGTTTGCCAGCCTGAAGGCCCTGCAGAACGTGGACAGGAACGATCCTGCGGCGGTGGAGGCGTTGACGGCCAGCCACTACTTGAGCGATGACGATCTGGCGGCACTGCAAACGATCAAGTTGCCGGCCGAGCGAAAGCTGCAGGATTACCGCTCGACTTACAACGACATCCGCGACTGGTTGCGCAAGGAAAAGGCCGCCACTGAAAAGGAAAAGTCTACTCTCGACTGGGACGACGTGGTGTTCGAGGTGGACCTGCTGAGATCGCAGGAAATCAACCTAGATTACATCCTAGAACTGATTTTCGAGCACAACAAAAAGACTAAGAGCAAAGCCGACCTGGTGGACGAAGTGCGTCGGGTGATCCGCGGCAGCCTAGGCAACCGCGCCAAGGAAAGTTTGATGGTGGATTTCATCAACCAAACCGATCTGGATCAGATTGATGACAAGGCCAGCGTGATTGAGGCCTTTTTCACCTTCGCCCAGGCGGAACAGCGACGTGAGGCTCAAGAGCTGATCAGCTCGGAAAACCTGAATGCCGAAGCGGCCCGCCGCTATATCACCACCTCGCTCAGGCGGGAGTTCGCCACCGACAATGGGACGGAACTCAATGCGGTTCTGCCGAAAATGAGCCCGCTTAATCCTCAATACCTCAACAAGAAGCAAAGCGTTTTTCAGAAAATTGCCGCCTTTGTAGAGAAGTTTAAGGGCGTTGGTGGGCAGGTCTGAGTGAACCATGCTGAACCGGTCGTCCGACACTTTCAGCGCATCGGGTCGATGCCGGCGCTTGAGGTAACTTTTAGTCTCGACGCTACCTTACGACGCCGCGTTCTGACGGCTTCCGGACATTCAAGATGCTTGCTAAGCGTGGCGGGACGATCCGCAGAGCGCCAGCGGCAATGCCTGTAACAGAGCACCAGAGGAGGCTTGCGGGAAACTGCACGCAGCAGATTGCAGCATTGCCGCGTCTTCAGGTCATGGCGCACCACGCTGGCAATGACCGGTAGCCCCAGACCAGTCATCTCGGGCGTGACGCTGCGCGCCACCCCGCCGGATACGCGAAGGTCAATTTGACTTGAAGCTCAAGCCTAAAGGATGCGGCGGCCTTCCGTCGTTAGGTAGACCTCACACGGCGTCCGCCGCTCAGGATCACCGAACATCAAAAGCGGTCGGTCAACAACCGGCCCCAAAGCAACTGATACCTGTACACCTATGCAAGTCGCAGGCCGCGACTTTCCTTTCGGCCCATCCGTGCTTTCGGGCAAAAGTTGCGCTTTGTGAGTTGAAATGTTGCGCCACTGTCCAGCCCGAGACGATCGAAATGGTTTCGCGTGTTGCCCTGGTGTTGCCCGACGCGGTGGAGTCTCAGAGAGGCTCTCCCTGCGATTGGGATCAATAAGGGATATCAAGAGGTTGGTGGCGCACCCGACAGGATTCGAACCTGTGACCTCTGCCTTCGGAGGGCAGCGCTCTATCCAGCTGAGCTACGGGTGCTTTCCGGAATCCGGAAAACGAACCAGCCGGTGAACCGGCAAGTCACAGCTTCTTAGCGGAAGCAGGCGCGGGCTTCAACGGGCAAATGGCGATTGGCGCAGCGACCTGGGCTCGGTGCGTCGAGGCTACGGCCTATGAGGTTGCCGCCTCGCTCTTCACCCTCCGCCGTCCGCGCACCGCGCGCTTCGGCTTCTTCGCACCCGCCAGTTCGTGCATGGCATCCAGCTGCATCTGCTGCATTTCGGCCAGGCGCGTCCATTGGCGCGAGATGAGGTAGTCGAGCTTTTCGTGCAGATGGCGCACTTCGAGCTCGGCCTTGAGGTTGACGCGGTAGTCGTTGAAGGAGCGCAGGCGGTCCTTGGACTCCTGCCGCCGCTGGCTCATCATGATGATCGGCGCCTGGATGGCGGCGATGCAGGAGAGCAGCAGGTTGAGCAAGATGAAGGGGTAGGGATCGAAGGCGGCGCTCATGCCGGCGATCAGGTTGATGCCGATCCAAACCAGAAGCACGCTGCCGAACGAGATCAGGAACCACCAGCTGCCGCCGAAGGCAGCCATGTTGTCGGAGACGCGGTCGGCGAAGGTGCGGTGCTCCTCGAATTCCTCCTCCGAGTTTTCGGAAATCGTGTCCTGCCTGGCGATCGATTCGACCACCTGGCGGTCGAGCTCGGAGAATTCGCCGTGCTCCTGCTGCAGCAGCTCCTCCATGTAGCGCATGCGGTAGCGGCCAAGCTCGGCGCGGCTGATGCGGGCGCCGGCCGGCAGGTCGGGATGGTCCGAGCGGATGCGGTCGGCGAGGCTCGGGCGCAGCGTGTCGATGCGCACCAGGTCGCGCTTGCGGAATTTGCGGCCCGAGATCGCCGACGGTTTTTTCTTTGGCTTGCCACGGTGGGCGCCTGGGCCCGCGGGTTCGGAGTCCGGCACTTCGGGCGTGTCGAAGTGCTCGTCCGACACCGGATCGGCCTCCAGCTCACCGACGATCGGCGCCTCGAAATATTCGCCGCCGTCGTCGTTCTGATTGTCTGCCGGTTGCTCGGGCGTTTTGGGGACGGTGCTCATGGTGCGGGCTCCTGATGGTGCTGGGCGACGATAGACAGAGGTGGCGGCGCATAGCCAGCGCCGGGCACGGATTTCGCGGGCCGGACAAGTGGTTTTGATCGGGGAGGCGATGTGGCTGGCGGCGGCTCGCCCTCAGGGCGTGTGGAGACGTTCGAGATTGGCCGAAGCCTCACCAACTTCGTCATCCACGGGCGGAGCGGGAGCGAAGCGGACGCGTAGACCCGAGGATCCATGCCGGGACGTTTGTGGAGGGTGCAGCGGAGCAGAATTCGGCACCGCTGCGGCGCTTTGAAGTCGCGGCATGGATCCTAGGGTCTGCGCCGC
>NZ_RZTC01000109.1:0-17407 GCF_004023165.1 Mesorhizobium sp. M7A.F.Ca.MR.176.00.0.0
CTCAAATCCTCTCCCCAACCAAACTTCGGTAAGCAAACAATCCGCCAGGAACAATGCCGGCGGACCGTTTTGATGTTCATCTTGGCTGGCCACCGATTGCCCCGGATCAGGCGCCCGCAACAAGGCGAAGCCCAGCTGCGGAACAAAAAAACCAATCCCGTCCCCTGCAAACCAATCTGCACCAAACAAACAGTTCGCCAGGCACCAGCCAGCGGGCCGTTCGCATTCGGGGGACAGCCGAAGGTTCTCGGAATACTCCGGGTGGTCAAGGCTGCTGTAAGCCGACGCAGCAGCAGACTTCTTGGCCAAGCGACATGGAGAGCGTCACGCCGCGCCCGGAGCAGATGCTTATCAAACAAGATCTGGGCTTCACGTGATAAGACGCGGCCGGCGGGAGGGCACCGCGCGAACTCCTGGGTGCAGATACTCCAACCACACTCCCCGGTTCGCGGCCAAAAAGGCCGGAAAGGCCTTGCCTGGCCCACCTTGGCGGCCTGCGACCACCTTCGTCGACCGGAGCGTATGACTCCCCGGAAGTAGGTTGTGAAATATATTTCAATATCTGAATTATATTGACAACATGCGCCGAGGTTGTAATGTCCCGATCGTCGGCTTTCGGAGGAAGGTCGGCATCATCAAATCCATACGGCAGCGCTCGGTGAGCGCCTGCGACGGTCATTGAGGATGGCTTCGGCCAAGGGAGGAAACTTGCGCAAATTTCTGAGCACGCTCGCAATCGCGGCGGCTGCATCGACCTGCTTTGGGTCGATGCAGGTACGCGCCGAAACCCCAAACCCGTTCAAATGCGAGCCGGGTGAAAAATATGTCATGAACGTCATGGTCTCGGGCGTCGAATACTGGTTCCCGGTCTATGAAATGTTCAAGCAGGCCGGCCAGCAGTTCGGCTGCGAGACCGCCTATACGGGTACGCCGGAATACGACGTCAACAAGCAGATCGCGACCTTCGACCAGGCGCTGGCGCAGAAGCCGGCCGGCATATTGGTGCATCCGATGAACTCCGATCCGTTCATCGAGCCGATCAACCGCGCCATCGAACAGGGCACCGCGGTGGTGACCTTCGCCGCCGACTCGCCGAATTCCAAGCGCGTCTCCTACATCACCTCCGACAACAATGCCGAAGGCACCTATGCCGCCGACGCCGTTGCCAAGGCGATGGAGGGCAAGGGCGAATATGCGGTGCTGGAGAATCCCGGCCAGGACAACCACGACAAGCGCGTCAACGCGTTCGTTGCCCGCATGGAAGCCAAATGGCCTGACATGAAGCTCGTCGGCCTCGCCGCTTCGAACCAGGATCCGACCAAGGCCTATCAGGCGGTTCTGAGCCTGGCGCAGGCGCATCCTGATCTTGGCGCCGTGTTCATGCCGGAGGCCAACTCGGCCATCGGCGCTGCCCAGGCCGCCAAGGAAGGCGGTGGCAAGATCCGCGTCATGCTCGCCGACGTTAATGCCAAGATCCTCGACATGATCAAGGCCGGCGAGATCTTCGGCTCGGTCAATCCAAACCAGGGCATGCAGGGCTATATGGGCTTCATGCTGTTGTGGATGGCCAAGCATCCCGGCCTGATCGACCCGATGAACGACGCCAAGCGTTCGGGTTTCAACCCGATGAGCGTGCCCTTCGTCGACAATGGCTTCTCCATTGTCTCCAAGGACAATGCGGATGACTTCTACTGGGACAAGTACCTCAAGCGTCGCGGCACCAAGGGCATCGAGGAATAGTCTCGATCTCGCCGCCCGGCCTCGGCATGGCCGGATTAACCGGGAAGGAGGCTTCGGCCTCCTTCCTCCCCCGCAGGTTCATCGCAGGAGCACGGCGTGACCCAGGCGCCCATTCTTGAAATCCGTGGCCTGTCCAAGGCGTTCGGCCCGGTCAAGGCGCTGAGCGACGTACGGTTCGAGCTGCGGCGCGGCGAAATCCATGCACTGTGCGGAGAGAACGGCGCCGGCAAGTCGACGCTGATGAACATGATCGCCGGTGTATTGCAGCCCGACGAGGGCGACATCCTGATCGATGGTGAGCGCATTTCGATCCACTCGCCCGCAGCCGCGCAACGTCTCGGCATTGCGCTTGTCCACCAGGAGATCGCGCTGTGCCAGGACGCGACGGTTGCCGAAAACATCTACATGGCCGCGATCAACAGCCGGCGCGCGCCGCTGATGAATTTCCAAAAACTCTACGCCGACGCCCAGAAGGTCATGGACCTGCTCGCGCCCATTCCGGTGCGTACCAGGGTTGCCGACCTCTCCATTTCCAACCAGCAGCTTGTCGAGATCGCCAAGGCGCTCACGCTCGACTGCAAGGTGCTGATGCTCGATGAGCCGACCGCGGCGCTGACCGAAAGCGAAGCGCAGCGCCTGTTCTCGATCGTGCGCGGGCTCAAGGAGCGGGGCATTTCGGTGGTCTATATCAGCCACCGCATGGCCGAGATATTCTCGCTGTGCGACCGCGTCACCGTCTTCCGCGACGGCCGCTACGTGGCGACCGATCCGATCGCAACCGTCTCACCGGACGATGTCGTACGCAAGATGGTCGGCCGCGAAATCACCCAGCTCTATCCCGACAAGCTGGCGCCGCAGGAGCCCGGGCGCCTGCTTCTCTCGGTCGAGGGGCTTTCCGATAACCGCCGCTTCGCCGACGTCGATCTGCAGCTTCGTGCCGGCGAAATTCTGGGCATAGGCGGCCTGATCGGCGCCGGCCGCAGCGAGATCGCGCAAACGGTCTGTGGTCTGAGGCCAAGGACGTCTGGAACCGTCGCGCTCGACGGAAAGCAGCTCCGGCTGCGCGGCTATGGCGATGCGGTCAAGGCGGGGCTGGTCTATCTTTCCGAGGACCGCAAAGGCTCCGGCGTGTTCCTCGATCTGCCGATCGCGGCGAACATCTCCGCGCTCGACCTCGCCAGGCTGACCGGGCGCCTCGGCCTGCTTGACCGCAAGGCCGAGGATCGTCAGGCGAAGGAGCTGACCGGCAGGCTCGGCGTGCGCATGGCCGGCATCGATGCCGCCGTCTCGACGCTGAGCGGTGGCAACCAGCAGAAGGTTGCCATCGCCAGGCAGCTGTCCGTCAGTCCCAAAGTCATCATCATGGACGAGCCGACGCGCGGGATTGATGTCGGCGCCAAGGTCGAGATCCACCGGCTGCTGCGCCAGCTTGCCGGCAGCGGTGTCGGCGTCATCGTCATCTCGTCGGAACTGCCGGAGCTGATTGGCTTGTGCGACCGCGTTGTCGTGGTGCGCGAAGGCAGGATCGCCGGCGAACTCACCGCCAGCGAGCTCGGCGAGGAAGCCATCATCATGCTCGCCTCGGGCGTTCAAGACAGTTCAAATCAAAGGCAGGCCCAGAATGTCGCCTAGGGAATCAGGAGAAGCGCTCGTGCACGCCGAGATCAAGGCCGCCGGGCGGCGCATCAATTTCGCTCAGCTCGCCTCGATGCGCGAGGCCGGGCTGATCGTCATCATCCTGGCGCTGTGCATCGCCATGAGCTTCGCCTCGCCGCACTTCCTGACATGGGGCAATTTCCGCGCCATGCTGATGAGCTTTTCCATCGAAGGCATCGTCGTCGTCGGCATGACGATCCTGCTCATCGTCGGCGGCATCGACCTTTCCGTCGGCTCGGTCGTGTGTTTCTCGATGGTGGTCTCGGGGGCGCTGTTCCTCGCCGGCCTCGATCCCTGGACGGCAAGCCTGATCGGCATCGGCGTCAGCGCGCTGATCGGCGCGGCGATGGGCTTCTTCGTGACCGTGATAGGCCTCAATCATTTCATCACGTCGCTGGCGGCCATGGTCATCGTGCGCGGCATGTGCCTGGTGGTCACCAAGGGCACGCCGCTGTCGCTGTTCACCCTGCCGCCGGCTTTCAAGGCCATCGGCCAGGGCAGTTTCAACAACATCCCCTATGTCATCCTGATCTTCATCGTCGTGGTGGCCATCTTCGACTTCCTGCTGCGTCGCGCCACGGCCTTCCGCAAGGTTTTCTACACCGGCTCCAACGAGAAGGCCGCGCAGTTCTCCGGCATCAGGACCAATCAGGTGAAGTTCTGGGTCACGGTGCTGTGCTCGACCCTCGCCGGCCTGGCCGGTGTCATCTACATGGCGCGCTTCGGCGCGGCGACACCGACCTTCGGCGCCGGCATGGAACTCAACATCATAGCCGCGGCCGTCATCGGCGGCGCTTCGCTGAATGGCGGCTCGGGCACCATCTTCGGAGCGATCCTCGGCATGGCGTTGCTGTCGGTGGTGACGAGCTCGCTTATCCTGCTCGACGTCTCGGTCTATTGGCAGGACATGATCAAGGGATGCATCCTGCTGGCGGCGGTGTCGATCGATCATTTCCTGCACCGCAAGAAGTCCTGAACCCTCAAAGGCGGCGAAGCAAGACCATGGCCCCTCCCAACACCCGCGACGACATCGCCGCTGTTCGTCAGATGCACCAGGCGCTTGTCCTGCATTATATCGAAGGCAAGACCCAGGCCGAGATCGCCGGGGAACTCGGCCTCTCGCACGCGACGGTCAACCGGCTGATCAAGCGCGGCCACCAGCTCGGCCTCGTCGAGATCAAGATCAAGTCGCCGATCGACCATCTGGTCGACCTGGAAGCACGGCTGGTTGCGCTGGGCGGCATCGAGCGGGCGATGGTGGTGCCGTCGGTTTCCGATAATCCGCACACGGCCCTGCAGCGGGTCGGCGAGGCGGCGGCTGGGCTGCTGCTCGACACCATCAAGGATGGCGACACGATCTCGATCACCGGCGGCAAGGGCGTCAGCGCGCTGGTCGCCGGTCTCAAGCCGGGGCGCCGATACGACGTCGAGATCATTCCCGCCACCGGCCTGGTCCAGGGCAAGCACTACACCGACGTCAACCACGTCGCCTCGCTGATGGCCGACAAGCTCGGCGGCCGCGCTTACCAGATCCATGCGCCGCTGTTTGCCGATACCGCGCAGCAGCGCGAGATGCTGATGGGCATCAGCTCCGTCGCAGACGTGTTTCGCAAGGCGCGCGAGGCGGATGTCGCGGTGGTGGGTGTCGGCTCCATCCTGACCGACGATTCCAGCTATTACGACCTGCATCCGTCCTCGAATGCCGATCGCCAGGCGATCGAGAAGTCCGGGGCGACAGGCGAGCTGCTCGCTCATCTCATCGACCGCGGGGGCAAGCTTTGCAACTACTCGCTCAACCGTTCGCTGGTCTCGCTGACGCTTGACGAGTTCGCGACCATCCCGCGCTCGATCGGCATCGCAAGCGGCCCCAGCAAGGTCGCGCCGATCCTCGCCGCCCTGCGCGGCAACCATCTCGACACCATCGTCACGGACGAGGCCACGGGGCTCCAGATCCTCGAGCTGGCCGAACAGGAGGTAGCATGAATTCTCGAAAGATCCAGCGGCAGATCGGCAAGTCCGGCATATCGGCGTCGGCTGTAGGCCTGGGCACCTGGGCGATTGGCGGATGGATGTGGGGCGGCACCGACGAGAAGGAGTCGGTCAGGGCGATCGAAGCCTCGATCGATGCCGGCCTCAGCCTGATCGACACAGCGCCGGCCTACGGTCTTGGCCGCAGCGAGGCGATCGTCGGCACCGCCATCAAGGGCAAGCGCGACAAAGTGGTGATCGCGACCAAATGCGGGCTGAACTGGCATTCGGGCAAGGGCGGCCATTTCTTCGATCAGGACGGCAAGCCTGTGCATCGCTATCTCGGCGCCGACGGCATCGCCTATGAGGTCGAGCAGAGCCTGCGCCGTCTGGGCACCGATCATATCGACCTCTACATCACCCATTGGCAGGACCCGACGACGCCGATCGCCGAGACGATGGCGGTATTGGAAAAGCTCAAGGCAGCCGGCAAGATCCGCGCCATTGGCGCCAGCAATATCAGCGCCGAGGATCTTGGCCATTATATCGACGCCGGCCAGCTCGATGCGATCCAGGAGCGCTATTCGATGATCGACCGCGCCCTCGAGAGCAGCCTGCTGCCGATCACCCGCCGCCATGACATTGCCACCCTCAGCTACTCGTCGCTGGCGCTGGGGCTGCTCACCGGCACGGTCGACCCCGGCCGCACATTCGGCGGCGACGACCAGCGCAAGGACAACCCACGCTTTTCCACGGCCAACCGGCAGAAGGTCGCAAAGCTGAAAGAGGCCATCGCCCCGATCTCCGAGAGCCACCAGGCGTCGATGGCGCAGATCGTCATTGCCTGGACGCTCGCCCAGCCGGGCATCACCTTCGCCCTGTGCGGCGCGCGCAATCCCGAACAGGCGCTCGACAATGCACGGGCCGGCGAGATCACGCTTGCGGCAAGCGAGCTTGCGGCGATCGACGCCGCGGCAGCCGCGCATCTCACCGCGATGGATGCCTGAGCAAAAAAGGCAACAGCCCCAATGAACCGTAGTCATACGTTAGCCGGTCTGCGCGACCGGCCTGATATCGCCGTGCTCGTCATCGGTGGCGGCATCAACGGCATCAGCGTCTTTCGCGAACTGGCCCTGCAAGGGGTCGATGTCGTGCTGGCGGAAAAGGGCGATTATTGCAGCGGCGCCAGCGCCGCCCTGTCGCGCATGGTGCATGGCGGCCTGCGCTACCTCGAAAACGGCGAGTTCAAACTGGTGCGCGAATCGCTGCTCGAACGCGACCGGCTGCTGAGAAATGCGCCGCACTATGTGGCCCCTTTACCGACGACGGTGCCGATCTTCGACATTTTCTCGGGTCTCGCCAACGGTGCGGTGCGTTTCCTGGGGCTGACGCGGCGGCCCAGCCGGCGCGGGGCGCTGGTCATCAAGGCCGGGCTCGCCATGTATGACCTTTTCACCGCTGCACGGCGTTTGATGCCGACGCACCGGTTCAGGGGCCGCGCCGAAACCCTGAAGACATGGCCGGCGATCAACCCGGCGATCCGCAATTCGGCGACCTACTACGACGCCTGGGTGAGCCGGCCCGAGCGCCTCGGCCTGGAGATGCTGCTGGACGCCATGGCGAGCGCGACGAATGCCCGCGTCTTGAACTATGCGCAGGTGTCGTCGACAGGCGATGGCCTCGCCATTACCGACACGCTGACGGGCGAAGAGCTGCCGGTGCGGCCGCAACTGGTCATCAACGCCACCGGCGGCTGGATCGACCTGACCAACAAGTCCATCGGGGCAACGGCGCAGACGATGATGGGCGGTACCAAGGGCTCGCATCTGATCGTCGACAACGGCGAACTGTTCGACGCGCTCGGCGGCCATATGGTCTACTATGAGAACGAGGACGGGCGCATCTGCATCCTGTTTCCATATCTACGCAAGGTGCTGATCGGCTCGACCGACATCCGGGTGGACGATCCGGACCAGGTCCGTTGCGAGGAGGACGAGCAGCGCTACATCCTGCAGTCGCTCGCTTTCGTCTTCCCCTCGATCAAGGTTAGCGATGACCAGATCGTGTTCCGCTTTGCCGGCGTGCGTCCTTTGCCCGCCAGCGAAGACAGTTTTACGGGCCGCATACCGCGCGATCATTTTTGCGAGTTCGTCGAACCGGCCGGACATCTGCCGGCGACGTTGTGCATGATCGGCGGCAAGTGGACCACCTTCCGTTCGTTTGGAGCGCTGGCCGCCGATATGGCGCTGAAGCGGCTCGGCCTCGCGCGCAGCCAGGGCACGCAGGACATGGCCATCGGTGGCGGCCGCGATTTCCCCGCCGATCCGGACGCCTGGTGCGCGTCATTCGCCGCCGAGCATGGCCTGCCGGTCGAGCGCGCGCGCACACTTCTGCAGCGCTATGGCACGTCGGCCAGGGATTTCGTTTCGCACCCGGCGGGCGAACAGATGCTGCCGCGGTCGGACTATTCGGCAAACGAGATAGGGCGCATCATCGAGCGCGAGCAGGTCGAGTGCCTCGCCGACCTGTTCCTGCGCCGCACCACCATCGCCATTTCGGGCGGTCTCAGCTTCGACCTCGTCAATGCCGTTCTCGACATGCTGGCGGCGCACAAGGGCTGGAGCGCCAGCGAGGCCGCCACCGAGCGCGCGACCTTCCTCACCTTGCTGGCCTACCGGCACGGCATCGATCTCCAGACGCATCAAAGGAGCGCCCTATGCGCATAAACAAGAAAGTCCGCATGAACCGGCTGTTCGATGGCGGCCGCTGCCTCGACGTAGCCATCGATCACGGTGTCTGCAACGAGCCGAGCTTCCTTGCCGGGCTGGAAGACATGGCCGGTGTGGTCAATCAGTTGGTCAAGGCCGGCCCCGACGCCATCCAGATGAACTACGGCCAGGCCGATCTGCTGCAGGCCGTGCCTGGCAAGGACAAGCCGGCGCTGGTGATGCGCATCGACATGGGCAATCCCTATAACAGGATACGCCACCGGGCGATGTGGGCGGTGCTGCAGAACGAAGCCGAGCCCTTGCTTGGCGCCATCGAGATGGATGCGGCTTGCGTCGTGGTCAATCTGTTCATGCTGCCCGACGAACCCGACCTGTTCCGGCAATGCGTGCAGAACATCGCCCGCGTGCGCGCCGATTGCGAGAAATACGGCCTGCCGCTGATGATCGAGCCGCTGGCCATGCTGCCGGTCGCAGAGCATGGCGGCTACATGGTCGACGGCGATGCCGAAAAGATCGTCACCTTGACCCGGCTTGCCCGTGAAATGGGCGCCGATATCGTCAAGGCCGATCCGACCACCGATCCCAACGACTTCCACCGCGTCGTCGAGGCGGCGCGCTGCCCGGTGCTGGTGCGCGGCGGCGGCAAGGAGGATCTGCGTGCCGTGTTCGACAAGTCGGCCGCCTTGATGGCACAGGGTGCGCTTGGCATGGTCTATGGCCGCAACATCTACCAGCACGCCAACCCGAGCGCTGTCGTGCGCGGGCTGATGGCGATCATTCACGACGATGCCGATGGCAGCACGGCCTGGGATCTGTACAACCAGGCCTAGGCTGCGGCCTCGGGAGGCGCCAATGGCAAGCTATATTCTCGGTCTCGATGCCGGCAACACCGTCATCAAGGCTATCCTCTTCGACCTGTCCGGCCGCGAACTGGCATTCGCCGCCCGTGACGGCCGCTCATCCATGCCAAAGCCCGGACATGTCGAACGCGACCTCGACGAACTCTGGCGCAACGCGGTCTCGGTCATTGGTCAATGCATTGCTGAAGCCGGCATCGACGCCGGCGAGATCGTCGCCATCGGCTGCGCCGGCCATGGCAACGGGCTCTACGCGCTCGATCGCACGGGCGCGCCATTGATCGGCATCCAGTCGCTCGACACACGCGCGGTCGACATCGTCGCCGAATGGGCAAAAGAGAATGTCGGCGACCGCACCTATGCACATTGCCTGCAACGGCCGTGGGCGGCGCAGACGCCGACCCTGCTTGCCTGGCTCAAGCGCTTTTCGCCGGCCTTGTTCGCCAGCATCGGAACTGTATTCCTGTGCAAGGATTTCGTCGTCAACCGCCTGACCGGCGCGCGCAGCAGCGATAGTTCAGATATGTCGGGCTGCGGCCTGCTGCAGATGCAGGACCGCCGCTACGAGCCGGACCTGCTTGCCGCCTATGGGCTCGGCGATTGCATGGACCTGCTGCCGCCGGTGCTGGAATCGGCCGACATTGCCGGTCATGTCAGCGCGGAGGTGGCGGCCCTGACGGGACTGCGCGCCGGCACGCCGGTCGTCGCCGGGCTGTTCGATGTCGTCGCCAGCGCGGTCGGTTCGGGCGTGACCAGAACCGGTGCCGCCTCGGTTATCGCCGGCACCTGGAGCATCAATCAGGTCATCACCGACGAACCGATCCGCGACGAGTCGATCTTCATGCTGTCGACTTTCGACCGCCAGCGCTATCTGGCGATCGAATCCAGTGCCACCTCGGCCGCCAATCTCGAATGGATCGTTCGCGAATTCCTCGAACATGGTGGCGAAGCCGGCAAGTCGCCGTTCGAATTGTGCAGCGAACTGGTGGCGTCCGTCGATCCCAACAGCGACATCCCGATCTATCATCCCTTCCTTTACGGCTCGCAGCAGAATGGCCATGCGCGCGCAGGCTTCTATGGCATCGCCGGCTGGCACAGCCGAGCCCATCTGCTGCGTGCGCTGTTCGAGGGCGTTGCCTTCGAGCATAAGCGCCATGTCGAGACCTTGCACAGAGCGGGCGCTGATTTCGACCAGGTGGTGCTGTCGGGCGGGGGCTCGCGCAGCAGCGTCTGGCCGCAGATATTCGCCGATGTGCTCGGCGTGCCCGTCACCGTGGCGCGCAGCCGCGAAACCGGCGCGCTGGGAGCGGCGATCGCGGCGGGCACCGGCGTCGGCATTTTCGCGGACTACAGCGCAGGTGCCGCCGCCATGACGGCGGCCGCCCGACATTTTGTACCCAACGAGGCGGTTGCCGATGCATATGCGGGACGGTATCGACTGTACGGCGAGATCAACCAGGCGATGACCCCGATGTGGGAGCGCATCGCCGGACAGCAGGCGCGCACGTGACCGAAGCTCCACCGTCCCCGTTCGGCAGTTACGACTATGTCATCGTCGGCGCCGGCTCCGCCGGCTGTGTGCTCGCCAACCGGCTCTCCGCCGATCCGCGCAACAATGTGCTGCTGCTCGAGGCCGGCGGCAGCGACCGCTATCACTGGGTCGATATCCCGATCGGCTATCTCTTCTGCATGGGCAACCCGCGCACCGACTGGATGATGAAGACCGAGCCGGAAGCCGGTCTCAATGGACGCAGCCTCAACTATCCGCGCGGCAAGGTGCTTGGCGGCTGTTCATCGATTAACGGCATGATCTACATGCGCGGCCAGGCAGCCGACTACGATGGCTGGCGTCAGGCCGGCAATGCCGACTGGGGCTGGGACGACGTGTTGCCCTATTTCCTCAAATCGGAAGACTATCACGGCGGCAAAGGCGCCATGCACGGGAGCGGCGGCGAGTGGCGGGTCGAACGGCAGCGGCTTTCATGGCCGATCCTTGACGCCTTCCGGGACGCGGCCGAGGAACTCGGCATTCCGCGCACCGAAGACTTCAACACCGGCACCAATGAAGGCTCGGGCTATTTCGAGGTCAACCAAAGGAAGGGCGTGCGCTGGAACACGTCGAAGGCGTTTTTGCGCGGCATAGCGGGGCGCAAGAACCTGCGCGTGGTGCTCGGCGCGGAGACCGAACGGCTCGAATTCGACGGCCGGCGCGTCACCGGATTGGTTTTCCGCCAAGGCGGCCGCCTGCACCAGGTCCGCGCTGGACAGACGATCCTTGCGGCCGGCGCCATCAACTCGCCCAAGCTGCTCGAACTGTCGGGGGTGGGTCGCCCCGACCTGCTCTCGGGCATCGGCGTGGATGTTCGTCACGCCTTGCCGGGCGTCGGAGAAAATCTGCAGGACCATTTGCAGATCCGCACCGTCTTCAAGGTCGCCAACACCGCCACGCTCAACCAGCGCTATCACAATCTGGTCAGCCGTGCGTCGATGGGGCTGGAATACGCGCTCAAGCGCAGCGGGCCGCTGTCGATGGCGCCGAGCCAGCTCGGCATCTTCGCCAGGAGCGATCCGCGTCTCGCAACCCCCGACCTCGAATACCATGTGCAGCCGCTGAGCACCGACCGTCTGGGCGAGCCGCTGCATCGCTTTCCCGCGGTCACCGTCTCGGTCTGCAATCTGCGTCCCGAAAGCCGGGGCAGCGTGCACATGGGTTCAGCCGACGCGCGGGAGGCGGCGAAGATCCGGCCGAACTATCTTTCCACCGAGGGGGACCGCAGCGTGGCCGTCGCGTCGTTGCGTCATGTCCGCAGTTTGATGAAGGCACAGGCGGTGGCGCGCTTTGCGCCGGAAGAGATGCTGCCCGGCACGCAGTATGACAGCGACGAAGAACTCATCCGCAAGGCCGGCGATATCGGCACGACGATCTTCCACCCCGTCGGCACCTGCAAGATGGGTTCGGATACGATGGCGGTGGTCGACGACGGCCTGCGTGTTCACGGGCTTGGCGGGCTGCGCGTGGTCGATGCCTCGATCATGCCGACAATCGTCTCGGGCAACACCAACTCGCCGGTCGTCATGATCGCGGAAAAGGCAGCCGAGATGATCCTGCAAGAGGCCCGCTGACCGCCATCGGCTTCAAGCCGCGGCAACACCGCGCGATCGCCGTCTCTCGGCCGCCGCGAGCAGATCGACGAAGGTGCGCACCTTGGCGGGCCGGAACCGGGCCGGCGGAAAGACCGCGTGGATGCCGCCTGACGGCAGGCTCCAGTCGGCAAACACCGGCACCAGCCGCCCCTCGGCGATATCGTCGCTGACGCTATAATCCGGAAAGACGCCGAGCCCGATGCCGACGAGCACGCAAGCCAGGGCGGCGGGGCTCTTGTCGCACATGATGACCGGATTGAGTTCGGTCAGCACCGTCTCAGTGTCCCTGGAAAACAGCCATTGGCCGATGCCGCGCAACTGGGTGTTGCCGACCCAGGCCAGCGATCTTGCCTGGCGCGGCGTTACGTCGGGCGGCAGGCTCGCCGCGAAGCCAGGGCTCGCCACCACGGTTTGCCGGATCGTCCCCAGGCGCCGCGCCTGGTTCGAGGAATCGGTTAGCCAGCCGACGCGGATGCCGAGATCGATCTGCTCGTCCACCAGATTGCTGACTGCGTCGTCGAAGATCGCCTCGACGCGCATATGCGGGTAGGTTCTGAGATAGGCCGCCATGACCGGAGCCACCATCTTGGTGCCGTAGTCGAGTGGCGCTGTCAGCCTCAGCGTTCCGCTCGGTTCGACGGCCCCGCGCGAGATTTCGCCATAGGCCGCCTCCGCTTCGCGCAGGATGATCATCGCGCGGTCATAGAAGAGGCGGCCCTCTTCGGTCGGCGTGACACGCCGGGTCGTGCGCTGCAGCAGCGTTGCGCCCAGCTCCTCTTCGAGCTTGCCGATCTGATGGCTGACCACGGCCTTGGCGACGCCAAGCCGGTCGGCCGCGGCGGTGAATGAGCCGGTTTCCATCACCGTGGTGAAGTAGGCGAGCCGATTGAGGTTCAGAAGTTCGGCCAAGCTGGCTGCCCTTTGTATGATCAGATCAGACAGTTTGTATAATTGGGCGCCATTTATCGCAAGGCTGCCGTCTGCCATATGAGCGACGGCCTCGACGAGTCCGGTGGCCGGGCAGGAATGGCAGCGACTATGAGCAATTCAGAAGTGACCTATCTTTTCGATCCGCTCTGCGGCTGGTGCTATGGCGCCACCCCGATGCTCGACCGGTTGTCGGCCGCCGGCCTGAACGTCGAACTGCTGCCGACCGGCCTGTTTTCCGGCGCCGGCGCACGTCCGATGGATGAAGGCTTTGCGGCGCATGCCTGGGCGAACGACCAGCGCATCGAGCGCCTGACCGGACAATCCTTCACGCCGGCCTATCGGCACAATGTCCTCAATGTCCGTGGGACCCTGCTCGATTCACATGCCGCCACACTCGGCATCAGTGCCGCTGGCCTGGAAGATCCCAGCCGCCGGCTTGCGGCGCTGAAGACGATCCAGCATGCGCGCTATGTAGAAGGACGCGATGTCGTGACGATCGGCGGTGTGGCCGAGGTGCTCGCCGCCGCCGGCATGGCGGACGCCGCCGAAATGCTCAAGGCGCCGACCGAAACATTGCTGACGGCTCACCGCGATCTGGTTGGCCGTGGCCGTGCGCTGTTCCAGCGCCTGCATGCCGATGGCGTGCCTTCGCTCTCGGTCATCCGCAATGATGCGCCCCGGCTCATCGGTTCGAACGCGCTGTTCGGCAGCTTCGACAATCTTGTCGCCCATATCGCGGCGGCGTGATCCCATCCTCCAGACCCCCAACAAGAAATAAGGAAACAGACATGGCAAAAGTCGCTCTCATTGGTGCATCGGGCGCTGTCGGTTCACGCCTTCTCAGGGAACTCTCCGATCGCGGCCACACCGTCACCGGCATTGCGCGCAACCCGGAAAAGATCGCCGCGCTTCCGGGCGTGACGGCGAGGAAGGGCGATGTCTTCGACAGACAAGGTCTCGCGGACCTGATCCGCGGCCATGACGCGGTGATCAGCTCCGTGCATTTCCTGGACAGCGATGCCGATACGCTGATCGAGGCGGTGCGCGCCTCCGGCGTGAAGCGCTATCTGATCGTCGGCGGCGCCGGCAGTCTCGAAGTCGCACCGGGCAAGCGGCTGGTCGATAGCCCCGACTTCCCTGATATCTACAAGGCCGAAGCGCAGAAGGGCGCCGACTTCCTGGACAGATTGAAGACGGTCGACGACCTCGATTGGACGTTCCTGTCGCCATCCGCCATGTTCGTGCCTGGCGAGCGCACAGGCAAATTCCGCCTCGGCAAGGATACACTTCTCGCCTCCGATAAGGGCAGCAGCATTTCCTTCGAGGACTATGCGATCGTCATGGTTGACGAGATCGAGAAGCCGGCCCACATCAGGCAGCGCTTCACCGTCGGCTATTGAGCGAACCGGTGGTGGCGGCCGGAACTCAATCGAGGCCGGCCGACGCCAGCCGCATCAGGGTCCGGTTCAATCTCGGTGCTGCCGCCACCAGCGCCTTGCCAATGGCCGATTGCGGTGAGTCGATGACGGTTCGGGCATCGCCGTTCTCGGCAACCCGGCCGGCGTCGAGAAGGATGACGCGGTGGGCGACCGACCTGATGACGCCGAGATCATGTGAAATGAAGAGATAGGCGATCTTTTCCTGGCGTTGCAGGTCGAGCAAAAGCTCGAGGATCTCCCCGCGTACGGAGACGTCGAGCGCCGACACCGCCTCGTCGAGCACGATCAGCGACGGCTTCGTGGCGATGGCGCGGGCAATGGCGACGCGCTGCCGCTGTCCGCCGGAGATCTCATGGATGGCACGCGGGGCGAGGTTCGCCGTCAGCCCGACGCGCTCCAGCAAGGCGGCGATGCGGCGCGGGCGCTCGGCGCGGGAGGCGATGCCATGGACGCGCAAGGGATCGTCGAGCACACGCGCCACCGTGGCGCGCGGATTGAAGGCGGCCAATGGGTCCTGGAACACCATTTGCAGGCGTGCGCGGCGTGCTCGCAGCGCGGCGCCGCTCGAGGCCAGGAAATCACTGCCCTCGAAGTCGATGCGTCCGTCGTCCGGCTCGATCAATCGCAGCACCAACCGCGCGATCGTCGACTTGCCGCTGCCGGAAGGTCCGGCCAACGCCAGCGTCTCACCGGGGTCGATGTGAAAGGAGACATCGTCGACGGCGGCGATGGTCTTGTCGCCTCGACGGTAGCGCTTGGTGAGGTTGGACACCGCCAGCAGGCTCATGCGTGGAGCCCGGCTCGGTCCAGCAACGGCCTGGTGTCGAGGCCTATATGGGCGTCGAGCAATGCACGCGTATAGGGCTGGGCCGGGGCGCCGACAATCTGCGCCGTCATGCCAAGCTCGACCAACTGGCCATGACGGAAAACAGCGATACGCTCGGCAAGCTCGGCCGCCAGCGCGATGTCGTGGCTGATGAACAGCAGCGTCATGCCGTCCTCGGTCACCAGGCGTCGGATCAAGGCGACGATCTCGGCCTGCACGATGGTATCGAGCGCGCTGGTCGCTTCGTCGGCGATCAGCAATTTCGGACCGGCCGCAATGGCTGCGGCGATCGCCACACGCTGCTTCTGGCCGCCGGAAAGCTGATGCGGGAAGGCGCGCAAGGCTGAGTCCGGGTCCGGCAGGCGGACGCGCTCGAGCAGGCTTTTGGCCCTGGCATAGGATTGGGACCAGGTGAGGCCGAGATGCGTGCGCGCTACTTCGGCGATTTGCTTGCCGATGGTCATGACAGGATCGAGGCTGGCGGAGGGGTCCTGGAAGACGAAGCCGATGTCGCGGCCGAGGCGGGGGATGTAGCTCTGTTTGAGGGAAGACTTTCGGACTTCGCGCCTTACGAGGCCCCCCTCTGTCCTGCCGGACATCTCCCCCTCAAGGGGGGAGATTACGCCCTTGTCTCCACTTTCGCCCATCGCCAGAGATGCAGAAAGAGGGCCTGCGGTGGAACTGCCAATCTCCCCCCTTGAGGGGGAGATGTCCGGCAGGACAGAGGGGGGTGCCTTGGCGCCAGAGGGTGGCGATGATGGCAAGAACCAGTCGATCCGCCCATCAACCCTGGACGAGACCGGCAACAGCCCGGCAATCGCCAGTGCCAGCGTGCTTTTGCCTGAACCGCTTTCGCCGATGATGGCGAGGCGTTCGCCATTGGCAATATCGAGGCTTACACTCCTCAGCGCTGCCACCTCATTGCCGTCACGGCGGTAGGTCACCGTCAGGTCGCGGATCGAAGCGAGCGTGGTCACGACAGGCCTCTCCTGACCGCTGTCGTCTCGACAATGCCTTCGCCGGCGAGGTAGGCGCCGAGCACGGTCAGCACCAGCGCTATGCCCGGGACAATCGACAGGAAGGGCGCGGTACGCAGGACAGCGCGGCCTTCGGCGATCATTCCGCCCCAGGTGACCCGGTTGGGGTCGCCCAGGCCGAGGAAGGACAAGGCCGCCTCGGTGAGGATCGCGGCGGCGACGATCACCGACGACATCGCCAGCACCGGCGGCAGGGCATTGGGCAGCACCTCGCGAAAGGCGATCGCCAGCGGGTGCATGCCGATGACCCTGGCCCCGGCGACATAATCGCGTTCGCGAATGGAGAGGACTTCCGCGCGGGCGACCCGAGCAGGTCCGGTCCAGGTGCCGAGCGCGATGGCAATCACGACGACGCCGAGCGACGGTCCGACGACGCTGACGAAGGCCAGTGCCAGCAGGAAGCTCGGCACGGTCTGGAAGGCGTCGGTGATGCGCATCAGCACCTCGTCGACGAGGCCGCCGGCAAAGCCGGCCAATGTGCCGACCACGGCGCCGACGACAAGTGCGGCGGCCGCAGCCGCGAGCCCGACAGCCAGCGATGTGCGGGCGCCGTGGAAAAGCTCGGCCAGCACGTCGCGGCCAAGCCGGTCGGTGCCCAGCGGCAGCGACCAGTCCTGGAACAGCGGCAGCAGCGCCGGCCCGGCAATCGCTTGCGGATCGCCGGGGAACAGCAGCGACGCCGACAGCGCCATGGCGATCAGCGCCGCCAGGAGCATGGCGCCGGCGACCGCCTCGGGCGTGCGCAGAAAGCGGCGGAGCGGGCTCATGCGCCGGCCTCGCTGGCGCCTACGCGCGGATCGAGCAAGGCGTAGGCGATGTCGACGAGCAAATTGATGACGATGACCAGGACGGCGCTGGTGAGGATAATGCCGAGCAGAAGTGGCGTGTCGCGGGAGGCGACCGCCTCCTGCGCCAGCCGGCCGAGGCCGGGCACGGAAAAAACGCTCTCGATGACGACGCTGCCGCCGAGCATCTGCGCCGACTGCAGGCCGAGCATGGTGACCAGCGGCAGCAGTGCATTGCGGGCGCCGTGGAAAAGCTCGGCCAGCACGTCGCTGGCTGTCGGGCTCGCGGCTGCGGC
>NZ_RZTC01000109.1:17417-21581 GCF_004023165.1 Mesorhizobium sp. M7A.F.Ca.MR.176.00.0.0
GCATTGCGGGCGACGTGGGCGAGCACGATGCGGCGGCGTGACAATCCTTTGGCGCGTGCGGCCAGGACGAAATCCTGCCGCCAGACCTCGGCCATGCCGGCGCGCATCATGCGCAGATAGAGCGCCAGATAGATGAAGCCGAGGGCGGAAACAGGCAAGACGAGATGGACGGCGATGTCGGCGGCGCGGTCAAGACCGGTCTTGTCCGAGGCCAGGGTTTCGATGCCGCCGATCGGCAGCCAGCGCAGGTCGACGGCAAAGACGACGATCAGCACCACGCCGAGCCAGAAACCCGGCACTGCATAGAGCGCCAGCGAGCCGATCGACAGGAAGCGGTCGCGGAAGCTGCCCGGACGCGCGCCGGCATAAATGCCGAGTGCCGAGCCGAGCCCGAAGGAGAGCGCGGTGGCGCTGACCATCAACAGCAGCGTGTTGGGCAGGCGTTCGAGGATGACGTCGCGGATCGGCCTGGAGAAGGTCACCGACTGGCCGAGATCGAGATGCAGCAGTGCCCAGAGGTAATTGGCGAGCCGCGTCAGCTCCGACTGGTCGAGACCCCAGCGATGACGCAACAACTCGATCATGCCGGCGTCGCCACCGGTCGAGACGATATAGGCGTCGACCGCATCGCCGGGGGCGGCCTCGAGCAAAAGGAACGTGCCGATGACGACGATCAGCAGCACGAAGATGCTGCCGACGAGGCGACGGCGGATGAGCGTGAGGGCGCGGGTCATGGGGGCGTCGGAGGCTTGGCACTGAGTCGCCCAAGAGAGATGTCGCGCCTGAGCGCCCCCCTCTGTCCTGCCGGACATCTCCCCCTCAAGGGGGGAGATCGGAAGTCATTTATGGTTTCGCCAATGTTCGACGCTGCAGGAAAATCAGCCGACGGTGCGGCCAGCCAATCTCCCCCCACCCCTTGAGGGGGAGATGTCCGGCAGGACAGAGGGGGGCCTCGTAGGGCTCAACGCCTACGCTGATTTCGCGAATTTTCATCCGCGCAATTCTGTCACGATTCCAAATACGTGTCCGCCCAGTTCGACACCGCCCAGCGCGGGTTGTTGGCGATGTTGCCGACCGTGTCGCGCGCGACGCTGATAAAACTCCATTCGGCGACGTTGATCAGCGGCAGGTCGGTGGCCACCTCCTTCTGGAATTCCTTGTAGAGGTCGGTGCGGGCTGATGTATCGAGCGTCTCCGATGCCTTGGCGATGAGCGCATCGAGCGCGTCGTTCTTGTAGCCGCCCTGGTTGGAGAACGGCACGCCGTCCGGAATGCCGCTCTGCACCAGGATGGTGGTCGAGATCGCCGGGTCGCCGCGGAACACCGGCGGGCCGACAGCGAGGTCGAAGGCGTGGTCGGTGTAGACCGCCTTGATGTGCGCGGCCGAGTCGTTGTTGACCAGCTGAGCATCGATGCCGATGGCGGCGAGCGCTTGGCGCAGATAGTCGCCGAACTGCTTGGTCTCGTTGAAATAGGGCGCGGGCAGCAGTTTCAGCGTGAAGCGCTTGCCGTCGGCGCCTTTCTTGTAGCCGGCCTCGTCAAGCAGCGCGTTGGCCTTGGCGACGTCGAAGGCATAGGTCGGCACATCGGCGGTGTAGAATTGCGGATCGTTCTTCGGCACCGGACCGGTGGCGGTGGCGGCATAGCCGAGGAACACCGTCTTGACGACGAAATCCTTGTCGATGGCATGGGCGATCGCCTGGCGCACCTTCACGTCGGCCAGTTCCTTGCGGCGATGGTTGATCTCGACGACGAGCTGTTAGGTCAGCCCTTCATAGCCCTTGGAAATCACCTTCAGGCCCGGCACCTTGGAGATGCGGTCGAGGTCGGCCAGCGGCACGGCGGAAAAGGCCGCCAGCTGAATCTCTTCGGCCTCCAGCGCGCTCGCCGCTGACGTGCGATCCGGCAGCACCTGATAGATGATCTCGTCGAGATAGGGCTCGTCCTTGCCCCAGTAATCCGTATTCTTGATCAGCCGGTAATATTGCCCGGCCTTGTGCTCGCCGAATTTGAACGGTCCGGTGCCGATGGGCGCGTTGTTGGCCGGGTTGTCCTCGATCTTGCCGACCTCATAGATGTGCTTCGGCACCACACTGCTCAGCGCCGGCAGCGCGTTGCGGATCAGCTGGAACGGCGTCGGTTTGGCGAATTTGAACACGGCGGTGAGATCGTCGGGCGTGTCGACGCTGACCAGATCCTTGAACACGGTGCGGCCGAGATTCTGCAGCGGCTTCCAGATCTGCAGCGCCGAGAAGGCGACGTCGGCCGAGGTGAACGGCTTGCCGTCATGCCATTTGACGCCGTCGCGCAGTTTGAACGTCGCCGAGAGCCCGTCGGCGGCACCCTCCCAGCTCAGCGCCAGCCGTGGCGCGAGACCGTCCTTGCCGTCGAAGGAGGCTTCGGCCAGCGTTTCGACGATCTTGCTGGAGATGAAGAACACGCCGTTGGAGGCGACGATCGCCGGGTTGAGGTTGCGCGGTTCGGAATCGGCGGCAAGCACCAGCCGCCCGCCCTTCTTTGGCGTCTGCGCCCAGCCCGGTGCCGGCATGGCGGTGGAGGCCAGCAGCATTGCCGAGCCGGCAAGCATCGTGCGTCTGGAAATCGTGAAACCTGACATGATCGAACTCCGTCCTCTCCGCGACCCGGTCGGGTGCGCCAATACCCCTCGGACGCCGGCAAGCCCACCGGCATCCTTGCGGCGGCGATTATGAGCCTTGCCGAGGGTTTCGCCAGAGACGGAATTGGCGCATCCTCGCTTGGCTTTGAAATTTTCGTCCGCTGGACCAGTTTGGAGGGCGTGGCTCAATTGATCATTCTGGTAGGACCAGACTGGTTGAACATGCGACGAATGACAACACAGAGACATAGAAAGGCGACATTTCATCTCTTTCTGGCTGGACCAGAACGAGCAAAATGGTGCAGATTTGACCGCTGCCAAGGGATCGGGAGCGGAACAGCGGCGATCCGGCAATTCAGGGAGAGAGAGATGAACATTGCTCCGGGCAAGAATGCGGTCGGCAATATCCCGTTCGACCAGGCAAGGGTCGACCGGCTGATGGAGGAGGCCGGCATCGATGTGCTGCTCGCCACCTCCAAGCACAACACGCAATATCTGCTGGGCGGCTACAAGTTCATCTTCTTCGCCGCCATGGATGCGATCGGCCATAGCCGGTATCTGCCGATCGTCGTGTACGAAAAGGGCGGGCCGGACCATGCCGCCTATATCGGCAACCGCATGGAGGGCAGCGAGCATCAGAACAATCCGTTCTGGACGCCGACGCTGCACGCCGCCTGCTGGGGCACGCTCGACGCCGCCAACCTTGCGGTCGAGCATCTGCAGAAGATCGGCAAGGCGGGCGCGCGCATCGGCATCGAGCCCGGCTTCCTGCCGTCGGACGCCTATACGCTGATCCGCAACGCATTGCCGGATGCCAGGCTGATCGACGCGACCGACATGCTGGAGCGCATGCGCGCCATCAAGACCGATGCCGAACTGGAGAAGCTGAGTAGGGCCTCCGAACTGATCACCGATTCCATGCTGGCGACCATCGCCTGGGCGCGCGAAGGCACGACCAAGGGCGAGATCATCGAACAGCTGCGGCGGGAGGAAACCAATCGCGGCATCCATTTCGAATATTGCCTGCTGACGCTGGGCTCCAGCCACAACCGCGCCGCCTCGCCGCAGGCGTGGAAGCAAGGCGAGGTGCTGTCAATCGATTCCGGCGGCAACTATCACGGCTATATCGGCGACCTCTGCCGGATGGGCATTCTCGGCGAACCAGATGCCGAACTGGAAGATCTGCTGGCCGAGGTCGAGACGGTGCAGCAGGCGGCCTTCTCAAAAGTCAAAGCGGGCACGCTGGGCGGCGACATGATTTCCCATGCCGAGGGCGTGCTGAAGGCTTCGAAGGTCGCACCCTACACGGATTTCTTCGCCCATGGCATGGGGTTGATCACGCACGAGGCGCCGTTCCTGATGACCAACCACCCGGTGACCTATGAAGGCACCTATGCGGCCAAGCCGCTGGAGAAGAACATGGTGCTGTCGGTGGAGACAACCATGCTCCACCCGACGCGGGGCTTCATCAAGCTGGAGGACACGCTGGCGGTTACTGAGGGCGGCTACGTGATGTTCGGGGACCGTGGCAGGGGATGGAACAGGGG
>NZ_RZTC01000110.1:0-21344 GCF_004023165.1 Mesorhizobium sp. M7A.F.Ca.MR.176.00.0.0
GTGCAGCAACGACCGGCTCGCCGGCGATCACCTCGGTTGCCCGGACTTCGCCTTCAGGCGCGTCTGCTGTTTCGCCAGCACTTGCCTCAGCCTCGCCTTCACCGTCTTCGCGACGGTTGCGCTTGCCGCCGCGCTTGCCGCGCCGGCGCTTTTTGCCCTGGCCTTCGTCCGAAGCTTCAGCTGTCTCAGACGTTTCGGCAACACCGACAGGGGCATTGTCGTCCGTTTCCGTGTCGCCATCGCTGGCGGCCGAGTCCGGGTCCGAAAACTCACCGGCCGGAGCCGAGACGGAAGCACCGTCCGCAGGGGCGCCATGTTCGCGATCGCGATCCTTGCCGCCGCGCCGGCGCCGACGCTTGCGGCGCTTGCGGTCGCGGCCGTCGCCTTCCTCGCCACCGGCAGCGGGCCGGGGCTGTTGTTGCTGCGGCTGCTGGCGTGGCTGTTCGGCCTGCACCGGCGCCTCGTCATCTTCCTCGACGACGACAATCTCGTCCTCGGGCTCTTCCGGCTCGACATAGGCCGGGAAGCTGCGCGCCTCGACGAAGCCTTCCGGCTTTTCAGCCAGCGCGCCGCGGAAGATCGCATAGTGCTGCGAACCCACCGAATCGTCGGCCTCGACGGTGATCGTCAGCCCGAAGCGGCTTTCGAGTTCGACCAGCGTGCCGCGCTTGTGATTGAGCACGTAGAGTGCGGTCGCCGCCGGCGTCCGCACCGTGATGTGGCTGCGGGAATCCTTGAGCAGGAATTCCTCAATCGCCCGCACCACCATCAGCGCGACCGACGAATCGGAGCGCACATGGCCGGTGCCGCCGCAATGCGGGCAAGGCTTCATTGTCGATTCCAGCACGCTGGCGCGGATGCGCTGGCGGGACATCTCCATCAGGCCGAAATGCGAGATACGGCCGACCTGGATGCGCGCACGATCGTTCTTGAGGTGATCCTTCAACCGCTTCTCGACGGAGCGGTTGTTGCGGTTCTCCTCCATGTCGATGAAGTCGATGACGATCAAGCCGGCGAGATCGCGTAGCCTGAGCTGACGCGCGACTTCCTCGGCCGCTTCCAGATTGGTGTGGAGTGCGGTGTCCTCGATCGAGTGCTCCTTGGTGGAGCGGCCCGAATTCACATCGATGGCAACCAGCGCCTCGGTCTGGTTGATGATGATGTAGCCGCCGCTCTTCAGCGTCACCTGCGGCTGCAGCATGCGGTCGAGCTGTGCCTCGATGCCGTTGCGCACGAAGATCGGCGTCGTGTCGCGGAACGGCTGAACCACCTTGGCGTGGCTCGGCATCAGCATGCGCATGAAGTCCTTGGCCTCGCGATAGCCTTCCTCGCCGGAGACAAGAATCTCGTCGATATCCTTGTTATAGAGGTCGCGCACCGAGCGCTTGATCAGGCTGCCTTCCTCGTAGACCAGGGCAGGGGCCGTGGACTGCAAGGTGAGATTGCGGACATTTTCCCAAAGCCGCATCAGATATTCGTAATCGCGCTTGATCTCGGCCTTGGTGCGGCTCTCGCCGGCGGTGCGCAGGATCACGCCCATGCCCTGCGGCACTTCGAGATCGGCAACGACCTCCTTCAGGCGCTTGCGGTCGACCGCGCTGGTGATCTTGCGCGAAATGCCGCCGCCACGCGCCGTGTTCGGCATCAGCACCGAATAGCGGCCGGCAAGCGACAGATAGGTGGTCAGTGCCGCACCCTTGTTGCCGCGCTCTTCCTTGACGACCTGCACCAAGAGGATCTGCCGGCGCTTGATCACTTCCTGGATCTTGTACTGGCGGCGCACCGGCTTGCGGCGGTTGCGCACTTCTTCCAGCGCGTCCTCGGCGCCGACCGATTCGACCTCGTGATCGTCCGGATGCGAGGACTGCACTTCTTCCAGCATGCCGCGATCATTGTCGCCGGAGGTCGCCTCGCTGCCTTGTCCGGCCTGCGGAACGGCTTCGGAAATCACATCGGCCTCGACCGAGGCGGCGATCGACGTCGGACCGCCTTCGCGGGTTTCGCCTTCGTCCTGCTCGGCGGAATCCTGGCCATGTTCGGACGCATCGGCATGTTCGGACGCATCGGCCGCATGTTCGATGATCTCGGACGTGTGCGAGATCTCCTCGAAACCAGCGTCGGCGCCCTCTTCCGCCTCGTCGGCAGTGTCGCTTGCCTCGCTGGAATCGGCTGCATCGCGCTTGTGCTCACCCCGGTCGCGGGGCTTGCCGCCGCGCCGGCGGCCGCGCCGTCCGCGATCGCGGCTCTGGCGATCATCGCCGTCGCCGTCCTCGTTCTCTTCGTCCTCAGCCTCCTGCGCTTCCGCGCGCAGCAGTGCCTGACGATCGGCGACCGGAATCTGGTAGTAGTCGGGGTGAATTTCACTGAAGGCGAGAAAACCGTGACGGTTGCCGCCATATTCGACAAAGGCTGCCTGAAGGGAGGGCTCTACGCGCGTTACGCGGGCTAGGTAGATGTTTCCTTTGAGCTGCTTCTTGTCCTGGGATTCAAAGTCGAATTCTTCAATACGGTTACCGCGTACGACGACGACGCGTGTTTCCTCCGGGTGGGAGGCGTCTATCAGCATTTTGTTGGGCATTATTTCGTTTCCCCCCGGCAGCCGTCAGCCGCAGCTTGCGAGGCAAAGCCTGCTGCTGCGTGCCTGGGATGTGGGTGCCGGATATTTGATCGTCCGTCGGCCGCCGCTTGAGCGCCATGGCGGTGCCGCCCGCAGCCATAATGGCGCGGTTTGATGCGGACCTTTCCATGATTGCGCTTGAAGCCATCGTCACCAACAGAACCTTTTGAACCAAAGCCCGGATGAACCGGACCAGCTTGTTTGCTCCTACAGAGCCGGCGCGGGAACAAACCCGGCCGTTTTCCTCACGCAGGCGATTCCCCCGCCACGGGAGCACGCCTGCGAAATTCGTCGCGATCACCTGAACCCTTTTCGCCTAAAGCGAAAGGAGCCGCCTTTACGTCTGACCCTGTAGCAAGAAGCTGCGGAGGAGGGCGGTTCCAGGATTGCAGTGATCCACCATCGCTTTTATGATTTGGCGGGGTGGAAGGCAACCCCGATTTCCGATGCCGGCAAAAAGCCGTTCCGTAGCGTAAGCCAGCTTGCCGCCCTTGCATGAAAAGGCTTGGTTAACCTTCTCTGGATACCAATCGTTAATCGAGTTCGCGGCCTAACCGGCATTTCGACGAAACGACCCGGCGCCGGGCGCCAAACCGGGAGCGACTGGAAGAGAGATGGGATTGGCGGACTTCACAGACAAGGGATGTCGTGTCGGCGGCCGGATCCTGGCCGCTTTCTGCCTCTTGCTGCTGCTGGCGGTCTCATCTGCCTTGTCCTCAAAAGCCAATGCCGCCGACGCTCCGCTCGTGGCAAAAGGTTACAAGATGGCTGGCGATGCCACCAAGATGCGCATCGTCATGGACTTCGATCGCGAACCCGATATCAAATGGTTCCTGCTGCGCGGTCCCAACCGCCTTGTCATCGATCTCGCGAATACGAGATTCGCCGTTGATGCCAAGGACTTGAAGGCGCGGGGCCTGGTCAAGGGCGTGCGCCTGGGCGCGCTCGGCGAGGGCGTTTCGCGGCTGATCCTCACCGGCAAGGGACCGTTCGCCGTCGACAAGCTCGACGTGCTCAAGAACGAGGACGGAACCGGCTACCGCATTGCCATCGACATGTCGGCGGCATCCGAGCGCGAGTTCGACGTGGCGCTGGCCAACCAGGCGCTGACCACCGGATCGACCGTTTCGACCGACAAGGGAGGGCGGGTCGGCACCGGACCGGTTTCCAATCCGGGTCATCGGTTCACCGTCGTCATCGATCCCGGCCATGGCGGCATCGACGGCGGTGCCGAGGGCCTGAACGGCACCATCGAGAAGAATGTCACGCTGGCCTTCGCCACGGAGCTGCGCGACAAACTCGCAGCCGTTGGCAATTATGATGTGTTCATGACGCGCGACACAGACGAATTCCTGCGTCTTGATGACCGCGTGCGCATCGCCCGTCAGCATGAGGCCGACCTGCTTATTTCGATCCATGCCGACACGATCAGCGTCAAGGGCATTCGCGGCGCCACCGTCTACACCGTCTCCGACAAGGCTTCGGACCCCGAGGCGCAGGCGCTTGCCGACCGAGAAAACCTCTCCGATCAGTTCGCCGGCATGGAAATCAAGAACGACAACAAGGAAGTCACCGACATCCTGATCGACCTGATCCGCCGCGAAACGCACAATTTCTCGATGAGTTTCGCCCACACGCTGGTTGGCCAGTTGTCGACCAGCGTCGGCCTCATCAACAATCCGCAGCGTTCGGCGGGCTTCAAGGTGCTCAAGGCACCCGACGTGCCGTCGGTGCTGGTCGAACTCGGTTATCTCTCGAACGCCAAGGACGAGGCGCAGTTGCTCAACGCCGACTGGCGCGGCAAGGCGGCCCAGAGTATAACCAACGCCGTCGCGCTGTTCGCGTCGGCCAAGGCCGGACCGGGAACCGGAGGTTGACATGACCGGCGGCGCCTGCAACCAGAGGCGGCGTTGCGCGACGACAACACCCAATGCTTTTTATTTCCGACTCGCGACCGCGAAATCAGGCATTGCCGTATTTTGTCCACATGGCGGCGACAAGGGTTTTCGATTACGGATTGGGACCGGCTCGAAAGCTTGCGCGAAAGGCGGCTTCGTTTAGGAAATTCCCGAACCAAGGACTGGAGCGGGTATGATTCGTCTCATTGGCTATTTTTTCGGCATCGGCACGACGCTGGCCCTTTTGGTCGCGGCGGGCGTTGCGATCTACATCGGCCATTTGTCGAAAGATCTGCCCGACTACGAGGTGCTGGCCAAATACGAGCCGCCGGTGACCACCCGCATCCATGCGTCGGACGGCGCGCTGATGGCCGAATACGCGCGCGAACGGCGCCTGTATTTGCCGATCCAGGCCATACCGGACCGCGTCAAGGCGGCCTTCCTGTCGGCCGAAGACAAGAATTTCTACAATCACCCGGGCATCGATGTGACCGGCCTCGGCCGCGCCATCATCGTCAACCTGCAGAATCTCGGCTCGGGCCGGCGTCAGGTCGGCGCCTCGACGATCACCCAGCAGGTGGCGAAGAACTTCCTGTTGTCCTCGGACCAGACCTACGAGCGCAAGATCAAGGAGATGATCCTCGCCTTCCGCATCGAGCAGGCCTATCCCAAGGATCGCATTCTCGAGCTCTACCTCAACGAGATCTTCTTCGGTTTCGGCGCCTATGGCGTCGCCGGTGCGGCGCTGACCTATTTCGACAAGTCGGTCAACGAACTGTCCGTGGCCGAGGCCGCCTACCTGGCCTCGCTGCCCAAGGGGCCGAACAACTACCACCCTTTCAAGCATGCCGATCGCGCGATCGAGCGCCGCAACTGGGTCATCGACCAGATGGTCGAGAACGGCTACGTCACGCGTGAGGAAGGCAACAAGGCCAAGGCCGAGCCGTTGGGCGTGACGCCGCGCCGCAGTGGCACCTATCTGTTCGCCGGCGAGTACTTCACCGAAGAGGTGCGCCGCCAGATCATCGCCCGCTACGGCGAGAACGCGCTTTACGAAGGCGGCCTCTCCGTCCGCACCACGCTCGATCCGAAGATCCAGCTCATTGCCCGCAAATCGATGCAGAACGGGTTGATGAAATACGACACGCTGCGCGGCTATCGCGGGCCGGTAACATCGATCGACGTGTCGGGCGACTGGGGCGTGCCGCTTGGCGCCGTCAAGGGGCTGGAGGATGTTCCCGAATGGTCGCTCGCCGTCGTGCTCGACAGTTCGGCGACCGGGCTGTCGATCGGCCTGCAGCCCGCACGGCAGGCGTCGGGCGAGATCGTCAAGGAGCGCGTCGAAGGCACCATCAGCAAGGAGGACATGGGTTTTGCCATGCGCCATGTGGTTGCCGGCAAGACCGTCAAGGCCAAGTCGCCGGCGGAGGTGCTGAAGCCGGGCGACGTCATCTTCGTGCAGAAAAACGATGGTGCCGATGGCGCCTACAGCCTGCGCCAGGTGCCCGAAGTGGAAGGCGGCCTGATCGCCATGGACCCGCACACCGGCCGCGTGCTGGCCATGGTCGGCGGCTTCTCCTATGCGCAGTCCGAATTCAACCGTGCCACGCAAGCCATGCGCCAGCCGGGCTCCTCGTTCAAGCCGATCGTCTATTCGGCCGCACTCGACAATGGCTATACGCCGGCCTCGGTGATCATGGACGGGCCGATCACGATCCAGAGCGGCAACACGAGCTGGACGCCCAAGAACTATGACGGCACCGTCGCCGGTCCGGCGACCCTGCGCTCCGGCATCGAGAAGTCGCGCAACTTGATGACGGTGCGGCTTGCCAATGACATGGGCATGAAGCTGGTCGTCGAATATGCCGAGCGCTTCGGTGTCTACGACCATCTGGCACCCTATCTGCCGATGGCGCTGGGTTCAGGCGAAACCACCGTGATGCGCATGGTGTCGGCCTATTCGATCATGGCCAATGGCGGCAAGTCGATCAAACCGTCGCTCATCGACCGCATCCAGGACCGCTACGGCAAGACGGTGTTCAAGCAGGACGAACGTGGCTGCCAGGGCTGCAATGCGCCCGAATGGCAGAACCAGCCGGAGCCGGAACTCGTCGACAATTCCGAGCAGGTGCTCGATCCGATGACGGCCTACCAGATCACCTCGATGATGGAAGGTGTCGTGCAACGCGGCACCGGCGCCACCATCAGTGAACTCGGCCGTCACATCGCCGGCAAGACCGGAACGACCAACGACGAAAAGGACGCCTGGTTCATCGGTTACACGCCCAACCTCGTCGTCGGCCTCTACATGGGCTACGACACGCCGCGCGGACTCGGCCATGGCGCCACCGGTGGTGGCCTCGCGGCCCCGATCTTCAAGGACTTCATGCGGGTGGCGCTGGACGGCACGCCCAATGTCGACTTCAAGGTGCCCGAAGGCATGAACCTTGTCGCCATCAACCGCAAGACCGGCATGCGTGCCGCATCGGGCGATCCGGGCACCATCATCGAAGCCTTCAAGCCGGGTACCGGTCCCGCCGACAGCTATTGGGTCATCGGCATGGGCGCCGACGGCTCCAATGCCACCGGTGGCGCGTTATCACCGCAGGCCAACCAGGCCATCCAGTCCGGCGGCGGCGGCCTCTACTGACGATTTTCATGAGCGGATGGGCTGGCCTTGGCGCCAGCCCATTTTGCTTTACAGCCGGCGGCGGCCTGCCTATGTATCGCGCCGACCGACTTCAGCAAACAGGACAGAACAGCCAACCATGCGCGCGGAAACGCAGAATATTGTCGACGAGATCAGGCAGGCGATAACCCTGCTGAGGAGGCATCTTTGACTGGGATCAGGCCATAAAGCGGCTTGAATACCTCAATGTGCGCGCCGAGGACGCCAGCCTCTGGAACGAGCCGCTGGAAGCGCAGAAGCTGATGCGCGAGCGCCAGGGCCTCGAAGAGGGCATCGCCTCGGTGAAAGGCCTGACGCAGGCGCTGGAAGACAATATCGGCCTGATCGAGCTCGGCGAGGAAGAGCGCGATGAGGGCGTGATCGCCGAGGCGGAAGCCGCGATCCGCTCGATGCAAGGCGAAGCGAAGGCCCGCCAGGTCGAGACGCTGCTGTCGGGTGAAGCAGATTCCAACGACACCTATCTCGAAATCCATGCCGGTGCCGGCGGCACCGAAAGCCAGGACTGGGCCTCGATGCTGCTGCGCATGTACACGCGCTGGGCCGAGCGTCGTCGCTTCAAGGTCGAAGTGCTGGAAATGCATGACGGCGAAGAGGCCGGCATCAAGTCGGCCACGTTGATGATCAAAGGCCACAATGCCTATGGCTGGATGAAGACGGAATCGGGCGTTCATCGCCTGGTGCGTATTTCGCCCTATGACAGCAATGCGCGCCGGCATACGTCCTTCGCCAGCGTCTGGGTCTATCCGGTCATCGACGACACGATCGAGATCGACGTCTCCGAATCCGATGTCCGCATCGATACTTATCGCTCGTCCGGCTCGGGCGGCCAGCACGTCAACACCACCGATTCGGCCGTGCGCATCACGCATCTGGCCACCGGCATTGCGGTTGCCTGCCAGGCCGAACGTTCGCAGCACAAGAACAAGGCCAAGGCCTGGGAGATGCTGCGCTCGCGCCTTTACGAGGAAGAGCTGAAGAAGCGCGAGGCGGTTGCAAACGCCACCGAAGCGTCGAAGAGCGATATAGGCTGGGGTCACCAGATACGGTCCTATGTGCTGCAGCCCTACCAGCTGGTGAAGGATCTCCGCACCGGCGTCGAGAGCACCAGCCCGTCGAGCGTGCTCGATGGCGACCTCGACGATTTCATGGAAGCCTCGTTGTCGCAGCGCATCGAAGGCGGTGCGGGCGAAGCCGTAGCAGACCTGGATTAGGATATGTCCATATTCAGGTGAGGCTAGCCTGACCTCAATCTGAACATACCCCTGCGCACCACAGCGACGGAGGAGAGGATTGGCGAGCAAGCTCACCGGAAAGTGCTTTTGCGGCGCGGTTCACTACGAGGTCGCCGACGAATTCCTCTATGCCGCGAATTGCCATTGTTCGGACTGCCGGCGCACCACCGGATCAGCCTTCAAGCCTTTCGCCGGTATCGAGCGTGAAAAGCTTGTCCTCACCGAAGGCGGGGACAAGCTCCTGATCTTTGGCGACGAAAGCGGCCATAACGCGCATTGCGGCCGGTGCGGCTCCTTGCTTTATTCGCTGGTGCGCGACGGCGCCTACGTCCATGTCGCCATGGGAACGCTCGTCGACGACCCGTCCATCCGCCCGACCGAGCACATCTTCGTCGGTTCGAAGGCGGGCTGGTTCACCATCACCGATGACCTGCCGCAGCATCAAGAGCACGTGATTGCCGGCTCTGACCAGCAATAGGCTGGAACCACAGCGGGCCAATTCCGTTTATTCGACGCCCGTTTGCCGGGAATTGACCTTGGCCTCATCTCGTCGGCGGTAGCGGATACCTGACGTTTATAGAACGACGTCGGGAATGCATCTTCTTGCGCCGACCAAGGAATCAGCCCAGCATCCAAACGCTGGGAGAGAAAAAGCATTTATGGCCGGACGCGGCATATCTGCGACCCGACGATCCGGCCACTGGGAAGATACGTTCCGGGAACGGGCAAGCGAAACGCTTGAGCTCGTTTGAAAGGAACGCGTCATGTCTGCTGCCACACTCAGATCGGCCAATGCCGTTCAACCGGCTGGCCGACTTTTGTTTTCCCTGTTCGCGATCGGCGCGATGGCAATGCTGACGGCACCCGCCTTCGCGCATGACGCCACACCCACGGCGGCAAAGCCACAGGGCTGGAGTTATCCCTTCGCATGCTGCGCCAACTATGATTGTCGCACGACCCATACAGGCGAAGTGCTGGAGAAACCCGAGGGCTATGTCATCGCCGGAACGGGTGAGATCGTTCCAATGACCGACAAGCGTGTCAAGGACAGCCCGGACGGCGAGTTCCATTGGTGTGCGCACCAAGCGGGCCTCGACGCCGGCAAGACAATCTGCCTGTTCGTGCCGCCGCGCTCTTATTGACGACAGGACGGCGGTCGGACGTCCGCGGTCGCGTGTGACCGGGGCCGCAGGCCGGGTTTGCGCGGTTCGGGTGATGCCTGCTGACAGACAGTTGTCAGGAGAACCTCTTTATGCTGCCTTTGCCGCACAGGGCGGCGGGCGACAGGAGGAGTTCGTTGATGACCATCAAGGCAAGCTGTCATTGCAAGGCGACGACATTCGAGGTTTCGCAGGCACCGCAGACGGTGACGCAATGCACCTGTTCTTTCTGCTCGAAACGCGGCTCGCTCTGGGCCTACTACGTGCCTTCGCAATTCAAGCTCACCAGCCCGATGGAGAGCGTCTCTTTCTACCGCTGGGGATCGAAAACCGTAAAGCACGGTTTTTGCGCCACCTGCGGCTGCGGCACCTTTACCGAAACGCCGGACTGGTCGACCGGCGAGCCGGATTTCGACAATCCCAAGATCAGCGTCAACGCGCGACTGTTCGACGATTTCGATCTCGACAATGTCGAAGTGGTGGTCATAGACGGCAAGAATCTCTGGTAGCCTGATCCCAACGATTGCGGCCCGGCGATGCGGCGCTATTACCGTGTATCGGTCCCTCGGGAAAAGCCGTCAGCGGCGCTTTCGCCGTTCCGCTTTTCGCCGCAATTCGTGGTACAAGTCGCGGGAAGGGCTGATTTGGCGCCACCGCAAGGCGTGACTTGGAGAGGGACCATCCTATGAAAAAGACTGTGCTCGTCGTCGTGGCGACGGCTGTGCTCGTGAGCGCCTGCACCACCACCGATCCGTATACGGGCGACCAGAAGATTTCCAATACGGCGGCCGGCGCCGGCCTTGGTGCCTTGGCGGGTGCCAGCCTTGGCCTGCTTGCCGGCGGCAACGACCGCCGCAACGCATTGATCGGCGCCGGCATCGGCGCGCTGGCCGGCGGCGCCATCGGCGCCACCATGGACCAGAACGAGGCCGAACTGCGCCGGCAACTCGAGGGCACCGGCGTCAGCGTCACCCGCAGCGGCGACCAGATCATCCTCAACATGCCGTCCGACATCACCTTCAACTCGGACCAGGATGCGGTGAAGCCCGGCTTCTACCAAGTCCTGAACTCTGTCGCGCTTGTGCTGAAGAAGTTCAAGCAGACCACAGTCGACGTGTTCGGCCACACCGATTCGACCGGTGGCGACCAGCACAATTTCGATCTGTCGCAGCGTCGTGCTTTGGCGGTGGCGAACTATCTGTCCGGTCAGGGCGTGGATCAGCGGCGCTTCGCAGTCACCGGCTTCGGCAAGACGCGCCCGGTCGCGTCCAATGCCACGGCCGAAGGTCGCGCCCAAAACCGCCGCGTCGAGATCCAGCTTTCGCCGCTCACCTGATTTGTACGGCAAACCAATGCGAAACGGCTCCCATGGGGGCCGTTTTTGTTTGAGCGGATATTGGTGTTATTCAATTAGTTATTGCTAAAATACATCTTTCCCGCAGCTATGGAAAGGAATAGCATCATCGCTGTTCCTGAGGGGATGAGGCGGTGTCACTGGCCGCGCAATCAGCATTTTTCCGCCTCGGTCTTGCACGGCCAGATCAGAAATCTGGGAGGAATGCATGACAAGAACAGCCAGCCTTGGGCGCTGCGGCGTCCTCGTTTTGACAGGTTTGGTAGGCGCGTGGCTGAACGTTGCTTCGGCTCGGGCCGAGGACGCCAACAAGGCCGACATCGAAGCCTTGAAGAAGTCGCTCGCCAAATATGAGGATTACACCGCTGCCGTCCGCGACCTCTATCTGTCGACGGTCGGCTGCGTCCACTACAGCGGAGAAAAGATACCGGGCGCGATGGACTACCCGAAGGGCGCCATGGGCATCCACTTCGTCAATGTCCTGAGTGTCGGCCAGAAGCTCGATCCGATGAGGCCGAACGTGCTGATCTACGAGCCGACCAAGAAAGGCCTGAAGTTGGTCGGAGTGGAATGGCTGGTGCCGCTGACGCCGGACACCAAGGAGCCGCCCAAGCTGTTTGGCCAAACCTTCATGGGACCTATGGAGGGGCACTACCCTCTCATCCCGAAGGAGTTCGTCCACTACGACCTTCATGCCTGGCTCGGGGACAATCCGAACGGCATGTTCAGCCCGACGAACCCGAACGTGAAATGCAACAAGGCCGAGTTTCCGATGCTGGAAAAACCGACCAAGATGATGCCTGGGCCGATGTAACGGACGAGCCAGGCTGGAAGCTTTGCCAAGAAGGCAAGCCCGATGGCTCGCTTGCTTTCGAAGCTGTCGGGATCAGACCTTGGCGACGATCCGCATGAAGGCCGGCATGTCGTCGCCGAAGCCAACGGTGGAATCATTGTCTTCCTGGTGGCGTTGGCGGGCAGGGCGGCTGTTGTCGCGCTGCGGCCGGGTGTCGCCGCGTTCGGGTGCGCGCTGTTCATTGCGATCGGATGATTTGCGCTCGGTGTTTTCCGAACGGATCGCTTCTTTGCGCGAACGCCGTTCGCCGATGTCGGCGGCTGCGGCCTCGGCCACCGGCTGATCCTCGCGCACTGTTTCCGGTGCGGCATCTTCGCTGCGCTTGGCGTGGCGTTCGCGCGGTTTGCGCTCGCCGCTCTTTTCCCTGCCGCGGTCGTCGTCCTTGCGGCCGGCACGGCGCGGCGCGCCCTTGCCACGGCGCGGAGCATCGTCCTCGCCTTCGCTGGCAACCACCGTCGACAAGTCGCCGTCATGCCACTCGATCTTGTTGCCGATCAGACGTTCGATGGCATCGATGTATTTGGTGTCAGATTTGGTCGCGATGGTGAAGGATTTTCCGGAGCGTCCGGCGCGTCCGGTGCGGCCGATACGGTGGACATAGTCCTCGGCGTGGATCGGCACGTCATAGTTGAAGACATGGCTGACATCGGGGATGTCGAGGCCGCGCGCGGCAACGTCGGAAGCGACGAGGTAGCGCAGCTTGCCGTCGCGGAAATTGGCCAGCATCTGCATGCGCGCGCGCTGGTCCATGTCGCCATGCAGCGCACCGGCGTCGAAATCATGCTTCAGCAGCGAGCGGAACAGCTCCGACACTTCGACCTTGCGGTTGCAGAAGATGATGGCGTTCTTCAGTTCTGCGTCTTCGGCCTTGATCAAATTGCGCAGCGTCTCGCGCTTGTCCCATGGCTTGGAGCCTGATTTGACCAGCCGTTGGGTGATGTTGGTCGCTGCGGACGCGGCCTTCGAGACCTCGACTCGTATCGGCGCATGCAGGAACTTTTCGGTGAGCTTGGTGATTTCGGGCGGCATCGTCGCCGAAAAGAACAGCGTCTGCCTGGTGAACGGGATCATTTCGCAGATGCGCTCGATGTCGGGAATGAAGCCCATGTCGAGCATGCGGTCCGCTTCGTCGATGACGAGGATCTCGACGCCGTTGAGCAACAGCTTGCCGCGCTCGCGGTGATCGAGCAGACGGCCGGGTGTCGCGATCAGCACGTCGGCGCCACGCTCCAGCTTCTTGTCCTGTTCGTCGAACGACACGCCGCCGATCAGAAGCGCGATGTTGAGCTTGTGGTTCTTGCCGTATTTGACGAAGTTTTCCTCGACCTGAGCGGCGAGCTCGCGCGTGGGCTCCAGAATGAGCGTGCGCGGCATGCGAGCGCGGGCGCGGCCCTTTTCCAGCCTTGTGAGCATCGGCAACACGAAGGAGGCCGTCTTGCCGGTGCCGGTCTGGGCAATGCCCAGCACGTCCTTGCCCAGCAGGGCATGCGGAATGGCGCCCGCCTGGATCGGCGTCGGCTCGGTGTAGCCGGCGTCGGTGACTGCGGAAAGGACCTTCGGCGACAGGCCGAGGTCTGAAAAGGTCAACGCTTCTGGAGCGGTCGTGGTGTCTGAGGACAAGTGTTGTTGTCTTTGGCTGGTTCGGGGAGGCGCAACGGCGTCTGTCGCGGCAAGCGCCACGCGCCTGCAAGATTGGTATTGCAATTAGGAGCAAGCCCTCGATTTGTCAACAGAAACGGGCAGCAATGGCACGATTGTGAAGTTGTAACCTTAATCGGGATGCTTAATCGACCTGTCGGTCGCAGCGTCGGCTCAATAGCGGAACTGTTCGGCGAGAATACGCTCGTTCCAGGAATGATTGGGATCGAACAGCAACGTTGCTGTCGCCGTTGGTGATTCTCGCACCGTCACCGAGGTCACGGCCTTGACCTCGGTATGGTCGGCGGCGGCGTTTACCGGCCGCTTTTCCGGCTCGCGGATGTCGAAGCGGACGGTCGCCTTGTTGGAGAGCAGCGCGCCGCGCCAGCGGCGCGGGCGAAACGGGCTGACCGGGGTCAGCGCCAGCAGCGGCGCGTCGAGCGGCAGGATCGGTCCATGCGCCGAAAGATTGTAGGCGGTGGACCCGGCCGGGGTTGCGATCATGACGCCGTCGCAGTTCAGTTCCTCAAGCCGGACCTGTTCGTCGACGGTGATGCGGATCTTGGCCGTCTGGTACGACTGGCGCCACAGCGCCACCTCGTTGATCGCCAGTGCTGAAATCGTTTCGCCTTCCGAGGTCACGGCCAGCATCTCCAGCGGGCGGATCGTTTCGGCGACGGCGGCCTCGAGACGCTCTGTGAGGCCACCGGAGCGATACTCGTTCATTAGGAAGCCGATGGTGCCACGGTTCATGCCGTAGACCTTCTTGCCGGTCCCCATCGTGTCGCGCAGGGTCTGCAGCAGGAAGCCGTCACCCCCAAGCGCAACGACGATCCCGGCCTCCTCGACGGAAGACTGGCCATAGCGCGCCGACAGGCTTTCCAGCGCCGTCTTGGCGTCAGCGGTGTCGGACGAGACGAAGGCGATGCGGCTGGCGGCTTTGCTCATGGCTCCCCGATGACGACCGATTGGCAGCGGCCCGTTGCTGGGCCGCGCCAGCGCCGGGGTAGCATGGGCGGGGTACGTCTGCAAAGGGAGGTGCCATCCCGGATGGCAACGCCATCCCGGATGGTACGGCCATGCCGGTCGGCGGATGCGGGCATGCCGTTCGCGTATCATGTCAAAGGCTACGCGAATGTGATGGTTAAGACGGGCCTTAAAGTCTCGTAAAGCCGGATCGGTCATGTTAGCCGGCAGTGGATGGGTGGCGTGGGGGCTAGCCAGTCGAGGCCGACATATTGCCGGTAACACGCCTGATCATCGTCTTCCTGATGCTGGGAAGCTTCGCGCTGCTCTTTGCCGAACTGGTGCGCCAGTCCGAAGAGACGAGCTTCCGGCCGCAGCCCACGGCGTCGCGCTGTGGTGATGCAGCCGGGGCGCCATGCCCGCAAAGGGCGCTGTAGCCCTGAAATGTCCTGATCATCCTCGCGATGACGGGCAGCATCGGCGGTCGCTTCGATGCGCGACATCGCGCGGCAGTTTCTCTGCTTAACAGCAGAGGCCGGTCGGCCGCCGCACGTTCCACTTGTGAAGGCTTGCTGTTTGCACTCGCGGCGCTTGGCGGTGTAGATGGGTGCATCGATTGGCGGAAAGGCTTTTGGGTAGCTCGCATCCGCTGTTGTTGGGAAACAAGCCCTGGGCTCGTTGACTGGCCGATGTCTGGAGCGGGGGTTTTCCATGTCACGCAGCGTGTTGATCTCTGGCGGCTGCGGTTTCCTGGGCTCGCATCTGGTCGACCGTCTGTTGCGGCGAAGCGATGTGGAAAAGCTGGTCGTCGTCGACAATCTTTGGACCGGGACGCGAGACAACATCGCGCATGTCGCCGATCCGCGTTTCGATCTGCAGATTGCCGACGCCGAAAGCTTTTCATCCCTTCAGCGCTTCGATGAGATCATCCATCTCGCGTCGCCGGCGTCGCCGCTTTGGTACATGCGCGAGCCGCTACGCACGATCAAGGCCAATATCGGCGGCGCGCTCAATCTCCTGACGCTGCTCAAGCCCGGCGGTCGCTTCTGCTTCGCCTCGACCTCGGAAGTCTACGGCGACCCCCTGGTTTCACCGCAACCCGAGAGTTACAGGGGATCGGTGGACTGCACCGGTCCCAGGGCTTCCTATGATGAAAGCAAGCGCTGCACAGAGGCATTGCTGTTCGAGCAGCAGCGGGTCGGCGGGCTCGACATTCGCGTCGTCAGGATATTCAACACATATGGGCCACGAACCCGCATCGACGACGGACGCGCCGTCTCGAATTTTGCCATCCAGGCACTGACAACCGGGGTTCTGACGGTTTATGGCGACGGCTCCCAATCGCGCAGTTGGGGTTATGTCGACGACACCGTCGAGGGGCTGGAACGTTACTTCTGGCGCGACGGCGTCTCGCATCGCGGTCCTCTGAACATTGGCAACGACCACGAGGTTTCGGTCCTGCGCATCGCGGAATTCGTAAGATCGCTTGTCCCCGGCAGCCGCATCGAGCACCACCCTCCAGCTCCCCAGGATCCGACAAATCGGTGTCCGGACCTGACTTTGGCGAGGCATGTCCTTCCTGGCTGGGAAGCGAGGACGAGCTATCAGGAAGGCATCGGGCGCACCTTCGATTGGTTCCGCCAGCGAATTGCGGCCGCGAGCATTTCGGCCTCCACGGCCTGACGCGTCCGGTATCGCGGCTAAACCTCTTTCTGCCTGCTCACTCAGTCACCATCTCATCGGGCGCATCGTCAATCGCCGAGCAACGGCCGTACCCGCGGAAAGATATTGACTGTATGTTTAGTCATAGTTACTCCTGAGGTCGCGAATTGAGTTGGACAGCCGGCGCCAGCCGGTGAATGGCCACATGAAGAGGGAAATATCTCGACCACGATGCGGCTTGCCGTTGCCGGCGCGCCGCATGCCGCAACTGCGATGTCGACGGCCGGGCTCGAGCCGGTCGGCATTGCCGCGGCCATCTTTTCGTCAGCAGGAAACGGACCTGGGGCCGTAGTGCCGCCGGTCCCAACAATGGGAGCATGCAGCATGAACTGGAAACTGACCGCGACGGCCATCGGCCTGTCGCTGCTGACTGTCACGGGCGTGGCCCGTGCCGACGGCGAGCTCAACATCTACAATTGGGGCAACTACACCAGCCCCGACCTGATCAAGAAGTTCGAGGAGACCTACAAGGTCAAGGTCACCGTCACCGACTATGACTCCAACGATGCCGCCTTGGCCAAGGTCCGGCAGGGCGCCTCCGGCTATGACATCGTCGTGCCTTCGGCGAGCGTCGTGCCGGTCTGGATCAGCGAAGGTCTGCTCTTGGAGACCGATCCCAACAAGATGGAAAACTTCAAGAACGTCGATCCCAGGTGGGTCGATGTTCCATTCGATCCAGGCCGTAAATACACCGTTCCATGGCAGTGGGGCACGACCGGCATTTCGGTGAACAAGTCGGTCTATGCCGGCGATCCGAACACATCGGCGATCTTCCTCGACCCACCTCCCGAACTCGTCGGCAAGATCAATGTCGTACCCGAAATGGGTGACATCATGTTCCTCGCCATCGCTTACGAGGGTGGCAAATATTGCAGCAGCGACATGCAGATGCTGAAGAAGGTGCATGACAAGCTGGTGGAGGCGAAGGCGAAATGGCTTTCGCTCGATTATGCGGCCGTCGATGGCCTGGGCAGGGGCGACATCGCCGCGGGCGTCAACTGGAACGGCATATCGCTGCGCGAGCGGCTTGAGAACGACAAGATCGTCTATGGCTATCCCAAGGAAGGCTATCCGATCTGGATGGACAATGTCGCTGTCCTCAAGGACGCCAAGAATGTCGACAACGCCAAGCTGTTCCAGAACTTCATCATGGATCCGCAGAATGCGGCGCTGATCTCAGCCTTTGCGCGTTATTCGAACGGCATCAAGGGCTCGGAAGCCTTCATGCCCGACGACATGAAGACCGCACCGGAAGTCAACATCCCCGCCGAGTTCGCCGCCAAGGGCCAGTTCATGCTGGCCTGCCCGCCCGACGTGCAGGCGCTCTACACGAAGATCTGGACCGACCTGCAGAAATGACCTGACCCGGCTTTCCCGCGCCGCCGCACGCGGCGCGGTCATCTCCCGTCCATGCCAAACGCGATGCGCAGATCGCAGGAGACTTCCCATGACCGATCTCGACCTTTGCTACATGCCGGCCAGCGAGGCGCTGCGGCTGTTCAAGGCGAAGAAGCTTTCGCCCGTCGAACTGATGCAGGCCACTATCCGCCGCGCCGAGGCAACCAAGGCGACGATCAACTGCCTCACCTTCACGCATTTCGACGAGGCGATGGACCTGGCCAGGAAAGCCGAGGCGAAATACGCCAGCGGTGCCAAGACCGGGGCGCTCGAGGGCCTGCCGATCGGCATCAAGGACGAGAGCTACATCAAGGGCAAGCCGACCTCGCACGGCTCGCTGCTGTCCGGGGATGCTATCGGTGGCCATACCTCGACGATGAACGAGCGCATCATCAAGGCCGGAGGCATTGTCCATGCCCGCACGGCGACGCCTGAATTCAGCTGCGCCGGCTACACCTGGTCGAAACGCTGGGGCGTGACGCGCAATCCGTGGAACCCGGATTTCACGCCCGGTGGTTCGTCGGGAGGCTCCGCGGCGACGCTGGCATCCGGCACGTCGTCGATCGCCACCGGTTCGGACATTGCGGGATCGATCCGGATTCCCGCGTCGGCCTGCGGTCTTGTCGGCTTCAAGCCGCCTTACGGGCGCAATCCGGACGAGCCGCCATTCAACCTCGACTTCTACTGCCACACCGGACCGCTGGCGCGAAACGTCGGGGATGCGATCCTGCTGCAGAATGTGATGGCCGGACCAAGCCCGCTCGACATCGCCACGCTGCGCCCGAAACTGCGCCTGCCGCTCGATTACAAGCCGATCAAGGGCTGGAAGATTGCTTTCTCGATGGACCTTGGTTCTTTCGAAGTCGACCCGGACGTGCGCAAGAACACGCTTGCCGCCTGCGATGTGTTCCGTTCGCTCGGCGCCACGGTCGAGGAAGTCGATCTGGGCTGGGGCGACGAAGTGCTCAGGGCGGGCATGGCCTATCTCGAGCATCTGTTCGGCGCATCGCTGTCGCAGCTGCTCAAGAAGCACGGCAAGGACATGACGAGCTATGCCAGGCAGTTCGCCGAGGACGGGCAAAAGTCGAAGGCGACGGACTTTGTCGGAACACTCGACGTGGCGGCCAGGATGTACCAGACGCTGGGGCCGCTGCTGGAGACCTACGATGTGCTGATCTGCCCGACCAACGCGCTTCCCTCCGTGCCGGCGGAGTTCGATCAGACCACGGGTACGGTCGAGATCAACGGTAAGCAGGTGAACCCGTCGTTGGGATGGGTGATGACGACGCCGTTCAACATGATGAGCCGTTGTCCGGTTCTGTCCATCCCTTCGGGTCGGGCGGCAAGCGGCGTGCCGACAGGCATCCAGATCGTCGGCCGCACCTATTGCGATGCCGATGTTTTCCGAGCGGCCATGGCCTATGAGACGGCCAACGGGCAGTGGTACACAAACGCCGAAACGCGTCCGTCGCTATAACAGGGCGATGCGGCTCTTGCCGCGGTTGGAGAGCCGACGCCGGACACCTCGAATAGACGAATCTGTGGTGGCGCCGGTGATCGCGCCAGAAGGTCCGAAAGGAGCTGGACGAAGATGGCGCAACAAAAGGCTGCGGCGGCAAAACGCAAAGGCGCAACGGCGAAGAATGGGCGTGCGGCAAACGATGCCGCGCCGCCCAAGGACCGTCGGCGCGAGCGCGGCGAAGCCAGCGTGCAGCGGATCATCGACGCCACCATCGAACTCATCGCGGAGGAGGGGCTGGCAAGCGTCACCATGCAGCGCATCGCCGAACATGTCGGCTCGTCCAATGCCCTGGTCGTCTTCCATTTCCGCAGCAAGGAGAACCTGTTTCGCGCCGTCCTGCAGTATCTCAGCGATCGATACGATGAGCTGTGGGTGACGTTGGTGCGGGCGCCCGGCCTGTCGCCGGTTGAGCGGGCTCTGGGCGCGGTCGATTGCGCGCAACGTTTCGCCCGCCAGCATCCGAAATGGGTTTCAGTTTTTGTCGTGTTTTCCAGCGACCGCAAGAGCATGCAGATCTACAACGAAATCGGCCTGCCGAGCGACCTTGCCTACACCGCCGAGGCGCGCGAGCTGCTGATCGAGATTTCGCGCAGTGGCGGTTATACCGGCGTCGACATCGACACGCTGTCGGAGAGCCTGAATTATCTGGTTCATGGCGCCTGGTACTGGGATCATCTCAATCCGTCCAGCCGTGACACCAACGTGCTGCGCAAGACCATGCTGCTCCTGCTGCATCAGGCGTTCCCGCGGCATTTCGAACTGATGCGCTAACTGCTTCAGGGCTGCCGCAGATGGCAGCCGGCCTGCCGCTTCTGCGCCAGATACTCGTCGACAAGCTGGCGGTAGCGCACCTTGCCGAAGCTGGGAAAATGGCCGCCATGCACGACCGAGACATCGAGGTCGCGCAGGCGCATCAGCGTCGCCATGTAGTCGGGAATGTCTGAGTGGTAGACATCGTCGATCAGCGGGCCGTCATAGATGATGTCGCCAGATAACAGGATGCCCGTCCTGTTTTCGTAGAGCGCGATGCCGCCGGGCGAATGGCCGGGCGTGTGGATCACCTCGAAGGCACGGTCGCCGAGATCGACGACATCGCCCTGGTCGAGCAAACGGCCGGCGGGCGCAGGCAAAATGCCGTAGCGCGCCGTGTCCCAGCCTTGCGGCATGCAATCGAACATCTCGTCGGTCGCATAGGTGCCGGCTGCCGTCCATTCATTGCGCGGATCGGCGAGGATGCCGGCCTCGGCGGCGTGCACGCATCGCTCGGGAAATTCGTGGTGGCAACCGATATGGTCGAAATGCGTGTGGCTGGCGACGCAAATCAGCTTGCGCTCGCTCACCAGCGGCACGTGACGCCGGAGGCTGAAATGGCCGAGGCCGGTGTCGAAGAGGAGATCGCGATCGCGACCGCGCACATGCCACATATTGCAGCGGAAGAACGGTTTTATCCACGGCTCGTGGATCAAGGTCACGCCATCGCTCATGCGGATGGTGTCGTACCAGTCGGGTGCCTCGATGAGCGGAAGTGTTGCCATGTTCAATCCGTCAGAAAAGCTCAGTCCGTCAGCAGAATAATCTGGTCGGTATTGCAGGAAATCGCGACCGTGTCGTCCGGCTGGACGGCCGCCGTCGCGGGCAATTTGGCGATGAAGTGAAGCGAGGGGTCCTCGATGGAAACCGCAAGCACGCGCTTGAAGCTGCCCTGGAAGACGACATCGCTCACCTCAGCCGTGCCGAGCCTGACACCGCCGCTGGCCTCGCCGAGGACAAGATGCTCCGGCCGTATGGCCAGCGCAACGGCGGAGCCCACCGGCAGCGCGCCGGGCAGCGAGACCGGCCCGACGGGCGTGGCGACGGTGCTTGTCCTCTCCTTCGCCTCTGTGACTGTGCCGGCAAGGATCGAGCTTTCGCCCATGAAGGTGGCGGAAAAGCGCGTCGCCGGCCTGTGATAGACGCGCTCGGGCGGGCCTTCGTCCTCGATGCGCCCGTCATTCATCACCACACAATGGTTGGCCAGCGCCATCGCTTCTTCCTGGTCGTGGGTGACGTGGATGAAGGCGGTGCCGACGCGCTTCTGGATCGCTTTCAACTCGTCCTGCATCTGCCTGCGTAATTTGAGATCGAGCGCGCCGAGCGGCTCGTCGAGCAGAAGCACCGCCGGCTCGATCACCAGCGCCCGCGCCAGCGCCACGCGCTGCCGCTGGCCGCCGGAGAGCTGGTGCGGCTTCTTGTCGAAGGCGACAGCCAATCCGACCAGCGCCAACGCCTCACGCGCCTTTGCAGCGCGCGTCGTAC
>NZ_RZTC01000010.1:0-12865 GCF_004023165.1 Mesorhizobium sp. M7A.F.Ca.MR.176.00.0.0
GGCACCCAGCCGAACACGGCCGCGCCGTCCGAGGACGGACCTTCGACGGCGATGGAGTTGACCTTGCCGCATGATCTGTCGCCATGGGGCATGTTCATGGCGGCCGACATTGTCGTCAAGGCGGTGATGATCGGGCTGGCCTTTGCCTCCCTCGTCACCTGGACGATATGGTTGGCCAAGTCGCTGGAGCTTTTCGGCGGCAAGCTGCGCATTCGTCGCGCCGTGCGGGCGATCGGCGAGGCCGCCACGCTGAAGCAGGCCAGCCGTACCCTTGACCGCAGCGGCGGTCCCGGCGCGCTGCTGGTGCGGGCGGCCGAGGAGGAGACCGCACTCTCGGCCGGCGCGCTCGATCATGTCTCGGGCGACGGCCTCAAGGAACGGGTCACGTCGCGCCTGTCGCGCATCGAGGCGGCGGCGGCGCGGCGCATGTCGCGCGGCACCGGCGTGCTGGCGACGATCGGCTCGACCGCGCCCTTCGTCGGCCTGTTCGGCACTGTCTGGGGCATCATGAACGCCTTCATCGGCATCTCGCAGGCGCAGACCACCAATCTCGCTGTGGTCGCGCCGGGCATCGCCGAAGCGCTGCTGGCCACCGCGATGGGCCTGGTCGCGGCCATACCGGCCGTCGTCATCTACAACGTCTTTGCCCGCTCGATAGCCGGCTATCGGCAGATCCTCGCCGATGCTGCCGCCGGGGTCGAACGGCTGGTCAGCCGCGACCTCGACTTCCGCACCGTCGCGCCGGCAACGCCACTGGCGGCGGAGTAGCGCCATGGGAAGCAGAATCCGACAGACCATTGATGACGATCTCGAGGAAAGCCACGAGATCAACGTCACCCCGTTCATCGATGTCATCCTGGTGCTGTTGATCATCTTCATGGTCGCGGCACCGCTGGCCACGGTGGATGTCAATGTCGACCTGCCTGGTTCGACCGCAACGCCCGCGCCGAGGCCCGAGACACCGCTGTTCCTGACGCTGAAGGACGATCTGACGCTGGCGATCGGCAATGACAGCGTGCCGCGCCCGGCTTTCGCCACGACGCTGGACGCCAAGACCAAGGGCGACAAGCAGACACGCATCTTCCTGCGCGCCGACAAGGCGGTCGCCTATGGCGACCTGATGGAGGCGATGAATCTGTTGCGCGGTGCCGGCTATCTGAAGATCGCGCTGGTCGGCCTGGAGACGGCTCCCGCGTCCAATGCCCCGGCGCCCGCAGCCACTGGTGCGGCGGCGCCATGACGCAAGCGGTCGCCGTGCCCTCGGTCCAGCTGTCGCGCTTCGGTTGGCGCGACCTTGGCTTGTGGGCCGGTGCTGCCGCGCTGGTCCTTGGAGCCCATGTCGCGGTCGCCTATGCAGTGCAGAACCTCACAATGGTCACCGAAGCGGATGGCGGTCCACCCCCCGCGCAGATGATCGAGATGGCACCGATGGTGGTGATGCCGGCCGTGGAAGAGCAGGTCGCCGCGCTGGACGCGGTGACGCCAGATCAGACCGAACCGACACCGACGACCGAGCCGACACCTGAAGAACCGGTCGAAAAGGCGGAGCCGGTTGTCGAGCCGCCGGAAGCGGTCGCGCCAGACGAGGCCGAACCCACCCCGACCGAACCTACCCAGGCCGAAACGGCCGAACAGGTCGATCAGCCGCCGCCGGATGAGGTCATCCCGGATGTGGTCGAGGCTGTCACGCCAGACGTCGTCATTCCCTTGCCGCAGCCGAAACCGGTCGAAATTGTCAAAGACAAGAAACCGGTCGAGGCCAAGGCGAAGAAGCCTGTCGAGAAGCCCAAGCCGCGGCTTAAGAAGGAGAAGGCGGCTCCGCCGAAGACGGCAACCTTCGCCAGCGCCGACGCACGGCCCGCGGCCAAGACCGCCGCGCCGAAGGCGGCGGAATCGACGTCTCGCTCCGGCGACTCCAGCAAATGGGACTCCCGTCTGGGCGCCTGGATCAAGCGGCACACACGCTATCCCAGCTCTGCCAAGGCCCGACGCGTGGAGGGCAGGCCATATGTCGCATTCACGGTCGACTCGTCCGGCCGGGTCCTGTCTGCCAGGCTCTCTCGTTCCTCGGGGGATGCGGATCTGGACCGTGCGGCGATCGCCGTGCTGCAAGGCGCCACGGTGCCGAAACCGCCACCGGAACTCGGCTCGCGTCTGAGCCGTACAGCGCCGTTCGTGTTCAGCCTGCGCAACTAGAGCAGTTCACCGTTTCACGGAAACGGCTAACTGCTCTAATTCTTTGGTTTGACGCAATTCCAAGGGAAAACGCTCTGCGTTTTCCGGGAAAACCGTTTCACACTTTTCCTGGAATTGCTCTAGGACCGAATTTGTTCGGGCCGGCCTGTCAATAGGCCAGTGACAGACTCAGGGCCTCGACCTGTTCGAGATAGAAACGGCATTTCGTGCGCAAGGGCCCGAGGCCCGGGTCATCGGCGCCGTTGATCTCGATGGTCTGCATCATGAAGTCGAAATGGGCGTGGAAAGCGTCCACTGTACCCCAGAGACTGTCGGCCTGGCAGCTGTCGGCAATCGCCGTCGAGACGAGTTGGCGGGCCTCGACCCGCGCGGCGTCAGGCGATGGCGGCCGCCTGGCGACCAAGACGTCGAGCCGGCTGAAAACGCTTTCCCTGGCATCGACGCTTCTAATGTTGGCTATCATGTTCATGTGCAGGTCCCCTGGGCATTCCAGACGCGCAATAGGTTCCGGTCTGAAATTGAAAAACTGGTGATCAGAGCATTTTCAGCGGCGCCAATGAACGCGTCGCGTTTTGGCGGGCGACATGCATCAAGCTTGAGCGACCGGATGCCGGTCCTGCGGGCAGGATGCAATCAGGGCCGGGATTGCGGTTGCATCGGAGGGGTGGCCCCTGATGATGTTGGCGACCTCGGCATCGGCCTGCTCGAACCAGTAGACCATGTCGGCGCGGCGCAGGTCCGTCGCGGCCTTCTTCAGCAACGGCAGCAGGCTTTGCAACGCGCACAGCGTCTCCCAGCGGTTTGGCCGGGAGGTCGAGCCGGCCACCGCGCATGCGGCTGACGATTGCATGTCGCTACGCTCTCCGTGGCTGGGCGGCCCGAGTGTCCTTTGCCTGCGCCTTGGGGTGCAGCGGGTTGCCGCTGAGCTGCGCATGCCTGGCCGGCCGTGCGCCGCGAAGAACGTCGAAGGCCTCTGCATAGGCCATGCCCAGCAGATAGGAGATCATCGGAAAACGGCTTGCTTCGGCCATCTGCACGAGCTCATTGGTCATCGACGAAATATATTGAAGGCTATCGATTTCCGACTGGCGTAAGGATTGATTTGGCACGTGCTGCTCCTGTCTCTGGTTATACGCTAGGGAACGCGTTATTGGCTGTGATGCACATAGTTGGTCGGCTAATTGATGGACTGGCCCGCCGTGGACGGATCTCTTTCCGGCGTCGAGAGGGTCAAGGCATAGATCGGTGCGTCGGTGAAACTGTCGAGACCAAGCAGCCGCTTGATGGCGGAATGGCTGAGCGCGGCTGTCGGACATGCCGACAGGCCATGATTGGTCGCTGCCAGCATGATGTTCTGGCCGATATGGCCGGCCTCGATCAGCACGACACGATAGGCGTTGGCGTCCTCATATTTCCACATCGTGCGATCGAGCTTGGCGCAAAGCAGGACAAGGCACGGCATGGCGTCGGCCCACTCCTGTCCGCCGACCAGTTCGGAGATTTTCGGCAGATGGTTTGCGGAAATCCTGCCAAGGTCGTGATCCGCGGCGGAATAGTGATAGACACCGGGTTCGAGGCCATCGACGCCGAGCGCGACCACATAGGCCTCATAGGGATTTCGCGCGCCGCCTGAAGGGGTCATGCCGAGCGGCAGGGTGCCAACGCAATTGGCGGTCTCGCCGATGATGCCGAGCCCTGCGAACAGGCAATCGGAAAGCTGTTTGGCCGTGATGGTGGGCTGAGCCGCCGTGCGGTTGGTGCGGCGCCGCGCCATCAAGCTGAGAAGTTCATTGTCTTCCAGTGCATTAGGCAGCTGGATGGCGCCTGCGGAATTCTTGAGCATGAGGTTCGGCTGCGGCGTATGGCCGGCGCGTTCTATCTGCCGCTCTTCCGCTTGCTCGATGGTCATGTATTCGCTGTCCTGGACGCAGAAATGCATCAGCGCCGTCGGAAGCCCCCAACTCCATTGTCCTGAAAACTGTTCCTCCTGCTCGGCGAGAGGCGATCCGGCTGTGACCAGCGCGGAGAAATCGAGCAACTGGGGAACGACAGCCTTCAACTCGGACTTCGACCATCCATGGGCGCGGGCAATGTCCGCCGTCGATGCCCATTTGTCCCACGATGCGAGAAGGCCGACCATCTCGGGGCTGCATTCAAACACGCTTCTGGTCAGGAAGTTGCATGCCGTGACCTTGTTCGGTCCGGGGTAGAAAACAAGCGTTTTCGAAGAGCGCATTTTCATGAAGCTGGTTGCCATCTGCGGAGCCGAGGCGCCGACAAGCAAGACGCTCGTCGGCGCAGAACGGCTTCAGCGTTTGTTGTAGTGCATGCCCTGCGAAAAGAAGACGGTCTGCGTGCCGGCGGCAATCGTCAGCTTCGGAGCATTGGTCACTTTCTTGGCCATTTTCATCCCTTTCCTGACCCCAATTTGGGATCCGTTGAAAGACCCCCGGAACGGGATCCGCGTGAAGAAAGGTAAGGTCGGAAGAGTTAATGGTTTGTTAAAATTATAGTAAAACCCAGCCTAAGACTGACCCGTGGATTATCTTTCCTGGCATTAAAGTGTAAAATATCGATTTTATTCACATACAGAGTAGACAATCGTTGGCATACGCTTTATCCGCGTACGCTTATTCTTATTTGGCGTAAGACACGGCGATCCGAGGGGTTAGCCCAACCCGTCCCGGGTGAGGCTGACAACCAGTTGATCGACGCCCGGATCGTCGAGATTGATGACATGCGCCATGCTGATGGCATCCCTTGGGTGGATGTTGGCAATGTCGCGCCGCATGATGACGGACACGAATGCCGGGCCGGCCTCCGTCAGAAGCATGGCCTTGCCCATCAGCACCGGTTCGGAGATGGGAGCCCATTGCACGGAGATCAGCGAGGGCTCTCCGGTCTGGCGGCGATTGATGCCGCTGAAATAGATCCAGTTCAGCCGCGAGATCGCCACGCCATAGTGATTGCCGCGCGCTCGTGCCCAGGTCGACCCCCGGCGCTCCGACCATCCGGTGACCCTTCGGAAGGTGACCAGTTCGGCTTCGCGCCGCACGAAGGTCACCGAGCGCATCAGGAGGTCGAGGCGGCCCGGGATCGAGAAATAGGTGAAATAGGTGCCGCCCGCGATCGAAGGACTCGGAGGGCGGATCATCTGGTTGAACAGGCTCTCGGAAACCGGCGGCAGGCCACGCATCGCCGGCTCGGGTGCGCCGGGATCCTGGTACAGTTCGGCTTCGTCGATCCGAAAGTAATCGCATATCAGCTTGGCGGTAGCTTTGTTGGGAACGGTCTGCCCTTGCAGATAGCGTTCGAACTGCGTGCGATTGATGCGCAGCTCACGGCATACCGCACTTACGGAGGCATGGTCCTTGCACAGCCGTCTAAGGTTTGCAGCGAGATTGTCGCGAATTGACACGTCTTTGCTTCCGCAGGCGGATTTTTCATTTCGACTCGAAATCGATATAGCGTCTCCGGTCGCCCCCGCCGAAACGCCCTGGTCACAACGCACAGAAAAAACTGATTTGGTAACGTCAATTTAGTGAGGTGGTTTCCAAAAAAAACGGAAACAATCAGCGAGCTCTTCCGCCATAAGTCCAATTGACAAAAGTTTTGCCGGATATTGCGAAATAGGCGATGTAGCGCGGCCTTTTAAGGTGCGCTGGCACAGCAAATGCCAACCGCGGGGGCAAGCCGGGACGAGCGTCGCGGACTGCATGTGGCGCAGAGATGGGCATCTGGCGCGGAGCGTGGAGAATTATTCCGCTGGTGGAGCTGAGGAGGATCGAACTCCTGACCTCGTCATTGCGAACGACGCGCTCTCCCAGCTGAGCTACAGCCCCGTCCAGCGGATGGGCGCATTTATCGGGCGCCGCGGTTTCCTGTCAAGGCGGAGGTTTGCCGAAATCCAGTGCCGTCAAGCGTCGAGCTGGCGCCGGCGGAAAGCGGCCCTTGCCGGTTTTGTGTATTCGCGCCTTCGTTGGGGTGTCGGCGACATGCCCTACAGTCCGACCGGGCCGGTATTGGCGCTCCACAGAAAGGCGGCCCTTGCCGGCTTCGCGTGCAATGGCTACATGTCGGCAACAATTGGAGACCGGCATGCTCGCCCTCATTCAAACAATCGTCATGGCGCTTGACCTCTACTGGTGGATCATCATCGCCTCGGCGATCTTTTCCTGGCTCTACGCCTTCAACGTCGTCAATTCGAAGAACCAGTTCGTCGGCAGCATCGGCAACATGCTCTACCGGCTGACCGAGCCGGCGTTGCGGCCTATCCGCCGCTTCATGCCGGACCTTGGCGGCATCGACATCTCGCCGATCATCCTGCTTCTGATCCTGTTCTTCCTGCGGCAGTTTCTGCTCACCACGGTGGCGCCTCTGATCCTGTGAGCAGGATGACCTTATGAGCACGCCGTTTCGCCTGCGCGAAAACGGCGCCGAGCTGTTTGTCCGGCTGACGCCAAAGGCTGCGCTGGACAGGCTCGAAGGCTTCGAGGCCACGGCGGACGGGCGAAGCCATCTGAAAGCGCGCGTCCGCGCCGTGCCGGAAAACGGCGCCGCCAATCATGCGCTCGAAAAGCTGCTGGCCAAGGCTCTGGGCGTGCCCGGGTCCGCTGTCTCGGTTGTCGCCGGCGGCACCGCGCGGCTGAAGACCGTGCGCATTGAAGGCGATCCGGCGAAATTGGCGAAAAGCATCGAGGCGCTCGGCCGCCAGTCCTGATGTCCTTGGCCGCAGGGGCTCAATCGCCCAATGGCAAACGCGGATCGTCGACTTTCAACGTGTTCACGCTCTGCTTGATGCGGCGCAGATTCTCCAAAACCCTTGGTCCGCGCGTCTCGGCGACCGAGGTGACGATCATGTCGACGATCGACAGCAGCGCATAGCGAGACGATGTCGGCTTGTAGATATTGCCATCCTCGAGCGACTGGAAATGGATGACCGTGTCGGCGACCTTGGCGAGTGCGGAGTCCGGCGGGGTGATGGCGATCGTGGTGGCGCCATATTGCTGGGCGACCTGCACCGCATCGATGACCGATCTGGCATAGCCGGAGACGGAGAAGGCGATCAGCGTGGTGTCGGGGGTGGCAACGGCGGCGTACATGCGTTGCAACTGTCCGTCGATCTGCGCCAGCACCGACACGCCAAGCCTGAACAGCCGGTTCTGCATTTCGGTCGCCATCATGGACGAAATGCCACCGGAGCCGATGCACAGCACATTACCGGAAACAGCGATGCGTGCGGCGACGGCGACCAGCGTCGTCATGTCGAGGTTTTCGCTGGCGCGCTGGATGGCCGATATCGCCGCTTCGGTGATGGCGGAAGCGATGCGCTGTTCGCGGGCATCGCGGCTCAACGGCTCCGGCGACAGATACTGGCCGCCGATGGCGATGGCTTGCGCCAGATAGAATTTGAAGTCGCGCAGGCCCTCGCAGCCGAGGTTGCGGCAGAACCGTGTCACCGTCGGCTCGCTGACACCGACGCGCAAGGCAATTTCCGAAATCGCCGCTTTGGAAACGAAATCGAGGTCTGCCAGCACGAAGCCGGCCAGCTTGCGATCCGACTTCGTTCCGTCCTGCGACATCAGCTGCAGCCGCGTGATGATGTCGGCCGGCGTCTTCATGCTGCTATTCTCATAGAGGCAGGCCCGTTGCCTTGTCGAACAGATGGATGTTGCCGGGGTCGACCGAGACCGGCAGCAGGTCTCCCGGCCTGACCGGCACCCTGTCGCGGAACACGGCGCGTACCGTATCAGCACCGATAGCGCCATAGACATGTGTTTCGGAGCCGGTGGGCTCGACGACATCCACCCTGATCGCCATCGCGTCGACAGCCTCGCCGATGACAAAATGCTCGGGCCGGATGCCAGCCTCCACCGCGCTGTCCGCCGGCACCTGTTTGCCGGCAAGCGCAAGCCGCCCGCCACCGGCCGATTCGAACCAGGTTTTCTCAAGCGCCGTCTTGAGCGAACCGGACACAAAGCTCATCGACGGCGAGCCGAGGAAGGAGGCGACGAACTTGTTGGCAGGCCTGTCATAGAGTTCCAGCGGCGCCCCGACCTGCTGGATTCTGCCGCGGTCCATCACGACGATGCGGTCGGCCATCGTCATGGCCTCGATCTGGTCGTGGGTGACGTAGACGATCGTCGATTTCAGCCGCTGGTGCAGCGCCTTGATCTCGACGCGCATCTGCACGCGCAATTGCGCGTCGAGGTTGGACAGCGGCTCGTCGAACAGGAACACCGACGGCTCGCGCACGATGGCGCGGCCCATGGCGACGCGCTGGCGCTGGCCGCCCGACAGCTGGCGGGGATAGCGGTCGAGATAGGAGAAGAGATTGAGGACGCCGGACGCTTTCTTGACCTTCTCATCGATCACCGTGCGCGTCTCGCCGCGGATCTTCGGGCCAAAGCCGATATTGTCAGCTGCCTTCAGATGCGGAAACAGCGCATAGGACTGGAACACCATGGCGATGTTGCGCTGCTGTGGCGGCAGCGCGTTGGCGCGCACGCCGCCGATCAACAGGTCGCCGGAGGTGATCGTCTCCAGGCCGGCCAGCATGCGCAGCAAGGTCGACTTGCCGCAGCCGGACGGGCCGACGAGGACGACGAACTCGCCGCTCTTGATATCGAGGCTGATGTTCTCGAGGATCTTGTGCTGCCCGAAGGATTTCGACAGATCGCGAAACTCGACATCGGTCATGCTCACGCTCCCAATATGTCGTCGATGAAGGGCAGGCAGCCGGCGGTCAGTCCCGCGTCCACGGGCATCACCACGCCTGTTATTCCCGATGCGCGATCGGACGCAAGGAAGGCGACGGCTTCCGCCACTTCCGCGGCGTTGACGATGCGGCCGAGCGGATAGAGCCGCTGCAATTTGCCGAGGATTTCGGGATCCTTGGCAAGGCGGTGGTCCCAGGCGGCGGTGCGGATCGATCCGGGGCAGACGACATTGGCGCGCAGGCCGCTGCGGCCGAGCTCGACGGCGATCGCCTTGGCATAGGCGTTGATGCCGGCCTTGGCGACGGCATAGGCCGGATTGCCGAAATGCGCGACGGCGTTGACCGAGGAGATGAAGACGACGCTGCCCGAGCCGCGGCCAGCCATCGCCTTGACCAGCGGGTCGGCGAAATTCATCACGCCAGTCAGGTTGAGATCGAGTTCCTGCTCTATTCTGTCGGGATCGAGCGCCGAAATCGTCTCGGCACGCGTCCAGCCGGCATTGTTGACGAGAATGTCGGGCACACCATCCCGGTCGAGGATCGCGCCGATCGCCGTCGCTATCGATGCCTTGTCGAGAAGATCGAAGACATGGCGGGAGGCAAGGTGCGGACTGTTCAGCGCCTCGCTCGACTGATCGCAACCGACGACCTTGGCGCCTCTTTGCGCCATCAGCGCCACGATGGCCGTGCCGAGACCGCCGCCGGCCCCCGTCACCACGACGGTCTTGCCCTCGAACTCGGCCCTGCTTTCGAACTCGGCCCTGCCTTCGAACTCGGCCCTGCCCTCGAACTCGGATTGCGAAACCACCGTGCGTCATCCTCCGGGAGTTCTGACAGATCGCATAAGGCTAGGCCTGTAAATGTAATTAAGCAACACAATAATCCGCTTGCAAGCCTTAAAATCATCGATAATGTAGGAAAGTCACATAAATCTTCTGCTCCGGCACGGAGAGGCGCGCAGGCGCAACACCAATGGGAGAGATCAAATGAGCCTTGCAAAATGGACTGTCGGCCTGATGGCCGGAATGAGCATGCTGGCAATTGCGGCGCAGGCGGATGCGGGCGAGGTGCGCGTCACCGTGGCCGAGTACAGCGCCAAGACTGCTCCCTATTTCGCCGACGTCAAGAAGGAATTCGAGGCGGCGAACCCCGGCATCACCGTCAAGTTCGAAGTGGTGCCGTGGGATGTGCTGCTGCAGAAGCTGACCACCGACATCACCGCCGGCACCAATGCCGATCTGTCGATCATCGGCACGCGCTGGCTGATCGACTTCGTCCAGCAGGATGTCGCCGAGCCGCTCGACGGCTACATCAAGCCCGACTTCAAGGACCGCTTCATCGACACCTTCCTGTCGCCCTCGATCATGGACGGCAAGACCTACGGCCTGCCGATCGCGGCCTCGGCGCGCGCCATGTACTACAACAAGGAGCTGTTCGAGAAAGCCGGCATCGCCAAGCCACCGGCAACCTGGACCGAGCTGCAGGAAGATGCGCGCAAGATCAAGGCCCTGGGGTCGGGCACGTTCGGCTTCGGCCTGCAGGGCAAGGAGATCGAGACCGACGTCTATTACTATTATGCGATGTGGTCGCAGGGCACCGAGATCCTCAACAAGGACGGCACTTCGGGCCTGAGCACGCCAGGTGCGCTTGAGGCCGCCAAGCTCTACAAGTCGATGATCGACGAAGGCCTGACCGAACCCGGCGTCACCTCCAACAACCGCGAAGACGTGCAGAACCTGTTCAAGCAGGGCAAGGTCGGCATGATGATCACCGCACCCTTCCTGTCCAACCAGATCAAGGACGAGGCGCCGAACCTGAAATACGGCGTGGCAGCCATCCCCGCCGGCCCGACCGGCGCGCGCGGCACCTATGGCGTGACCGATTCCATCATCATGTTCAAGAACTCCAAGAACAAGGACGAAGCTGGAAGCTGCTCGATTTCCTGTTCACCACGGAACAGCGCGCCAAGTTCACGCAAGGCGAAGGCTTCCTGCCGGTGAACAAGGAAGAGGCCAAGATGGACTACTACGTCAACAATGCCGATCTGGCGGCGTTCACCGCGCTGCTGCCCGACGCCCGCTTCGCGCCGGTCATTCCGGGCTGGGAAGAAGTCGCCCAGATCACGTCGGACGCCATGCAGAAGATCTATCTCGGCGGCGACCCTGAGGCGGGCTTGAAGGACGCGGCCGCCAAGGCCAACACCGTGCTGAAGAAATAGAGGCCGTGCTGAAGAAATAGGGCGTATCTCCCTGCGCCCGTGGCGCGCCCCAGACTCAGGCGGGGCGCGCCACACCTAGGTTCCCGGCCCGGTGCGGCGGATCCGAAATTCGCATAAGCAGAACCTTCTGATCCAGCGCGCCGAGGTTGCAGGCCAGCAGATGCAAAATCGTTTCTTGCCCTATCTCCTGACCTTGCCCAGCCTGTTTCTGGCGGCGGTGGTCATCTTCTGGCCGGTCTGGGACCTGATCCAGATCTCGACGCATGAGGTCAGCCGCTTCGGCCAGCTTCGCGACTTCAACGACTTCGCCAATTTCGCGGCACTCGCTGCCGATCCCGATTTCACGGCCGCGCTCTGGCGCACCGGCCAATGGACGGTGATGGTGGTCGGCGGTGCGCTTCTCTTGTCGATCCCGGTGGCGATGATCCTCAACACCGATTTCTATGGCCGCGGCATCGCCCGCGTCATCATCATGCTGCCCTGGGCGGTATCGCTGACCATGACCGCGGTGGTCTGGCGCTGGGCGCTGAGCGGCGAAAGCGGCATGCTCAATTCGGCGCTGATCGGCCTCGGGCTCATCGATCACAACATCCAATGGCTGGCGAGCGCCGAGACCGCTTTCCCGATGCAGGTGCTGATCGGTATCCTGGTGACGGTGCCGTTCACGACGACGATCTTTCTCGGCGGGCTGTCGTCGATTCCGGACGATCTCTACGAGGCGGCGGCGCTCGAAGGGGCGACGCCGCTGCAGCAGTTCCGCGAAATCACCTTTCCGCTCCTGAAACCGTTCATCAACATCGCCATCGTGCTCAACACCATCTCCGTCTTCAATTCCTTCCCGATCATCTGGGTGATGACGCAGGGCGGCCCGGCCAACTCGACCGATATCCTGGTCACCCATCTCTACAAGCTGGCCTTCCGCATCGGCAAGCTGGGCGAAGCATCGGCGGTGTCGCTGGTGATGTTCGCCATATTGCTGGTCTTCACCATGATCTATGTGCGGCTGGCGATGCGGGAGCAACGCACATGACGAGCAAGCTGAAACGCTCCATCATCGCCTGGCTGCTGCTGGCGCCGCTGATCGTGGTGACGCTCTTTCCCTTCGCGGTGATGTTCCTGACCGCGGTCAAGCCGAGGCAGGAAGTGCTGTCGCCGACCTGGTGGCCGAGCGAATTCCGCTGGTCGAATTTTTCCGATATGTGGGTGGCGACCGGCTTCGGCCAGGCGCTGCTCAATTCGCTCTACGTGTCTGTGATCGCCACGGTTGGCGCCATCCTGATCTCGGTTCCGGCGGCCTATGCGATGTCGCGCTTCCGCTTTGCCGGCTACGGCGCCTTGCGCCAGTTCCTGCTGATTTCGCAGATGATCTCGCCGATCGTGCTGGTGCTTGGCCTGTTCCGGCTGATGGCGGCCTGGGGCCTGGTCGAGAGCACGACGGCGCTCGGCTTCATCTACATGGCCTTCAACGTCGCCTTCACGGTGTGGATGCTGCAGAGCTATTTCGACACCATTCCGCGCGATCTCGAGGAAGCCGCCTGGATGGAGGGCGCCGGCCGCTGGCTGACCTTGCGCAAGGTGTTCCTGCCGCTCTGCCTGCCGGCGATCGCGGTGACCGCGATCTTCACCTTCATCAACGCCTGGAACGAATTCGTCGTGGCGCTCACCATGCTGCGCAGCCAGGAAAGCTACACGCTGCCGATCCAGGTGTTTTCGCTGGTCGCCGGCCGCTACAC
>NZ_RZTC01000010.1:12875-33656 GCF_004023165.1 Mesorhizobium sp. M7A.F.Ca.MR.176.00.0.0
AGGAAGCCGCCTGGATGGAGGTCGCCGGCCGCTACACCATCGAATGGCACCACGTCATGGCCGCGACGCTGCTGGCGACCTTGCCGGTGGCCATCCTGTTCATCTGGCTGCAGCGCTACCTCGTTCGCGGGCTGGCGCTCGGGGCGGTCAAATAGCGCCTATTCACGGACGGAGCTTTCATGCGCATTTTCACCGCCTCGCTGGCGACAGAAACCAACACCTTTTCGCCGGTGCCGACCGACAGGGCCTCGTTCGAGATGGCCTTCTATGCCGGGCCCGGCAAGCATCCGGAAACGCCGACACTGTGCTCCTCGCCGATGGTGGCGCTGCGCCGGCGGGCAGCGGCCGAAGGCCTCGATGTCATCGAGGGCACCGCAAGCTGGGCGGAGCCGGGCGGCCTGGTGCAGCGGCAGACCTATGAGGCTCTGCGCGACGAGATCCTTGGCCAGCTCGAGGCGGCGCTGCCGGTCGATGCCGTCATCCTCGGCCTGCATGGCGCCATGGTGGCGCAAGGCTATGACGACTGCGAAGGCGACCTGCTCGAACGGGTTCGCGCAATGGTCGGGCCGGAGGTGGTGATCGCCGTGGAACTCGATCCGCACAGCCATCTGACGCCGAAGCGCGTGGCGGCCTCCGACATCCTCGCCTACTTCCTCGAATTTCCGCACACCGATTTCTATGAGCGCGGCGAACACGTCGTCGAGCTTGGGCTTGCGGCGGCGAGGGGCGAGATCAAGCCGGTCATCTCGAGTTTCGACTGCCGCATGATCCAGGTGCTGCCGACCAGCCGCGAACCGATGCGCTCTTTCGTCGACCGCATCAAGGCGCTGCACGGCAAGGATGGTGTGCTGTCGGTCTCGGTCATCCATGGCTTCATGGCGGCCGACGTGGCCGAGATGGGCACGCGCATCCTGGTCGTCACCGACAATGACAAGGCCAAGGGTGACGCGCTGGCGGAAAGGCTCGGGCGGGAACTCTACGCGCTGCGCGAAAAGACGGCGATGACGATGCTGAGCGCCGCCGACGGCATCGACCGGGCGCTGGCCGTGCGCGCCGAGAATCCGGGCAAGCCGGTGGTCATCGCCGATATCTGGGACAATCCCGGCGGCGGTGTGCCCGGCGACGGCACCTTCGTGCTGCGCCAGATGCTGGCGCGTGGCCTGGACAGGTTCGCCGTGGCGACGATCTGGGATCCGATCGCGGTCACCTTCTGCCTGGCGGCGGGCGAAGGCGCGGTCATCGATCTGCGCTTCGGCGGCAAGGCCGGTCCACAGGCCGGCGAGCCGATCGACGCGCGCGTGCGCGTGCTGAAAGCGGTTGCGGAGGGCTGGCAGAGTTTCGGGCCAAGCCGGGTGACGCTGGGGCCGACGGCGCTGGTCCGCCTCGAAGGCACCGAGGTCGACATCATTCTCAACACCAACCGCACACAGACCTTCGAGCCGGATATCTTTTCCAACATCGGCGTCGATCCGATGACCAAGGACATGCTGCTGATCAAGTCGACCAACCATTTCTACGCCGGCTTCGAGCCGATCGCCGCCGAGATCATCTATGTCTCGGCGCCCAGCTCGTATCCCAGCAATCCGGCGGTGACGAATTATACCAAGCTGACGCGGCCGGTGTGGCCAAGGGTGACGGATCCTTGGAAGGATGCTGGCAATCTCCCCCCTTGAGGGGGAGATGTCGCTTAAGGCGACAGAGGGGGTCGCCTGACATAATGCGCCAACCTTCTTCTGCCGCAGCAGGCCGAGCCCGGTCGAACCGACCCCCTCTGGCCGCTTCGCGGCCATTTCCCCTCGAGGGGGGGAGATTATCCGGTGCTACACCAATCCCCGCTTCACCATCATCGCTTCGGGCGACGGCATCTTGCCGCGGAAGGCGGTGTAGAGTTCTTCCGGATCCTTCGAACCGCCGGCGGCGTAGATGTTCTTGCGCAGCCGTTCGGCGAGCGACGGGTTGAAGGGGTCTCCGGTTTCCTCAAAGGCAGCGAAGGCATCGGCGTCGAGCACTTCCGACCACATGTAGGAATAATAGCCGGCCGAATAGCCGTCGCCGGAGAAGACGTGGCCGAAATGCGGGGTGCGGTGACGCATGGCTATGGTGTCCGGCATGTGCAGCTCTGCAAGCGTTTCGGTTTCGAAACGAAGTGGTACTTCAGGCGCATCCGGCCGTGCGTGATAAGCCATGTCCATCAGCGCGGATGCGGTGAACTCTACTGTTGCAAAGGCGCCAAAAGTCCGCGCGGCCAGCATCTTGTCGAGCAGCGCCTTGGGCATCGGCTTGCCGGTCTTGACGTGCAGCGCGTGTTTTTCCAGCACCGCCGGCACGGTCAGCCAGTGCTCGTAGAGCTGCGAGGGCAATTCGACGAAATCGCGGCTGACCGAGGTGCCGGCTACCGACGGCCAGGTGACGTCGGTCAGCATGCCGTGCAGCGCGTGGCCGAACTCGTGGAACAGCGTCTTCGCCTCGTCGACCGACAGCAGCGCGGGCTCGCCGGCCGGCGGCTTGGCGAAGTTCATGATGTTGTAGATGACCGGGCTCGCACCGTGGCCGAGCCTGTAGCCGGACTGCAGCGCGCTCATCCAGGCGCCGGAGCGCTTCGAGGGCCGGGCGAAATAATCAGCGAGGAACAGGCCGCGCTCGCTGCCGTCGGCATTTTTCACCACGAAGACGCGGGCGTCGGGGTGCCAGGCAGCGATGCCCTTCTTCTCCTCGAAGGTGATGCCGAACAGCCGTGTCGCCACATCGAAGCAAGCGTCGATGATGCGGTCGAGCTGCAGATAGGGCTTCAGTTCCGCCTCGTCGAAGGCGAATTTTTCCGCGCGCAGTTTCTCCTGGTAGAAGCGCCAGTCCCAGGCGGCGAATTTTTCGTTGCTGCCGGCCTCCGTCGCCAGCCGTTGCAATTCGATCTGGTCGCTTGCTGCCTTCTCAAGCGCCTTTTCCCACACCGGGTCGAGCAGCGCGTGCACGGCCTTCGGTGTCTTGGCCATGGTGTCATCGAGCTTCAGCGCGGCGAAGGAGGCGTAGCCGAGCAGCTTTGCCTTCTCGGCGCGCAGGCGCAGCATGTCGCGCACCACGTTCGTGTTGTCGGTGGCGCCGCCATTCTGGCCGCGCATGGTGAAGGCGCGGAAGGCGATCTCGCGCAGATCGCGGCGCTCGGAGAAGGTCGAGAACGGCTCGTAGATCGAGCGCGACAGGGTGACGGCGTAGCGGCCCTTCTGGCCGCGTATCTCGGCGGCTTCGGCCATCGAGCTTTTCACGAAGTCCGGCAGGCCGGCAAGGTCGGCCTCATCGAGGAACAGTGCCCAGTCGCTCTCGTCGGCCAGCACATTCTGGCCGAAGCTGGTACCGAGCGAGGACAATTCCTCGCTGATCTTGGCCAGCCGCTTCTTGCCGTCGGCATCGAGTTTGGCGCCGGAGCGGACAAAACCCTTCCAGGTCTTTTCCAGGACCCGCAGGGTCTCTGCGTCGAGCTTCAGGCTCTCGCGGCGCTGGTAGAGATCGTCGATGCGGGCAAACAGCCGCTCATTCATCGAAATCGCCGAGAAATGCCTGGACATTTTCGGCGAGATGTCGCGCTCCAGCGCCTGGATCGTCTCGTTGGTGTAGGCGCCGGCGCGGCACCAGAAGATCGACGAGACGCGATCGAGCGCTTCGCCGCCGAGTTCCAGCGCGGCAAGCGTGTTCTCGATGGTCGGCGCATCCTTGTTGCCGGCGATCGCCTCGATCTCGGCCTCGTGCGCCTTCAGCGCCGCGTCGAAGACCGGGGAAAAGTCGCCATCGCCAATGCGCGTGAAATCGGGCAGGCCGAGCGGCCCTTGCCACGCGGTCAGCGGATGGGCGGCGAGGTCGACGGCTTTCGTGGAAGGCATGGACAGTCTTTCGATCGTTGACGGGGAGAGGTTTGGTCGTCCCCGATGTAGGGCGAGGCCTCGCAAGGCGCAACGGCTCGGCCCTCAGGATGGCGTCAGAAGCCGTCGCACGTCTCGGCGATTGCCGCTTGCGAACTGGCGGTGATGCGGTCGTCGGTCACCGCGAAAGTCTCATGCATGAGCTTGTCATTGTTGGGAAAGTCGTAGCAGGCGACCACGGTGGTGACCCCGCCTTCGCTCTTTTCGATCCGATGCCGGATCGCTGCGCCCGCAACCGCACCTTTCCATTCGTCCATCGAGGCGATGAATTCCTGCTTGCTTTGCACGATGCCGAGGTCGTCCAGCTTGATGCGGACATCATCGGCGAGCAGGTCGGACAGTTCGGTGCGGTCGGCGACCAGCAGCGCCGAATACCAGCGGCTGATGAGGGCACGATCATCGGCGCGGGCGGCAATAATCGCTATCAGCAGCGCGGCCGCCGTCAAAGCGGCCGACCTGATGTTCACCACCTTGCGCGCCGCTGTGTTCATCCCAGCTCCGGCCGTTCGAAATCGCCGGTTTCCTTGTTCATCGTCCAGAGTTCGCCGGTCGAAATATCGAACCAGGCCCCATGCAGCGACAGTCGCCCCTTGCCCTCGAGAATCGAGACGCAGGGAAAGGTTCTGAGGTTGGCGATGGAATAGCGGATCGAGATGCGCTCCAGCGCGGTCTGGCGCTCCGACGCGGTCATGAAGGTGCTGGAGGAGACGGTTTCGGCCGCCGGCGCGATCAGGCTCATCCACTTGCCGATGAAGTCGCCGGGCGAAAGCGGCGCGGAATTGGTGTCGAGCGCTGCACGGATGCCGCCACAGCGGCCATGGCCCATGACGACGATGTTCTTGACCTTGAGGCTCTGCACGGCGAATTCAAGCGCCGCCGAGGTCGAATGGAACTCGCCATCGGGAGCATAGGGCGGCACCAGATTGCCGACATTGCGCAGCACGAAGAGTTCGCCGGGCCCGGCGTCGAAGATCGCCTCGGGCGCCGAACGCGAATCGCAGCACGCGACGATCATCGTCTCCGGCGCCTGGCCTTCCCGAGCGAGATCGCGATAGCGCCCGCTCTCTGTGAGATAGCGGCCATTCATGAAATTGCGGTAGCCGGCGAGAAGATGTTCAGGGAGATGGGACATGGGCGGCGTCTGGAGCCTTTCCGGGTTGGATGCGGCAGCTCGTTGCGGTCTAGAGAGGCTCTAGCGGCAAAAGCCGGTCGCGAGCAATGCAGAATTATGAGGGCTGGCTAGAAATGCCATGCATCGAGCGCAACCTTGGCCAACAGCGTTACGCCCAGATGGCGACAGGAATGCCAAAGCTGTCGCGGCCCGGCGGGTCGGGCAGCTCACCGCTGGCGATGCGACCGGCGATCAGCGTCATCGCGGCCGCGTCGAGGAAATCGTCGGCGGCGGCGCCGCGCGGTGGCGGCTGGTCGAGAAAGGCCGTGTCATAGCCATGCCGGCAAAGCAGAGCCTTGCGTTCCGCCATGCCGGCCGGATTGATGCCGCCCTTGATCTTCTTCGGCACTTGCATGGCCTGATCGCCGTTCAGGCGGCAGAAAGCGACTTCCGGATGCGATTCGAACACGCGGCCGCGCAGATCGGGTCGCGCGATCAGCAGGGCGTCGATCTCGCGGATCTTGGCAAAAATGCCGAACGCCTGGATCGAGACTCCGCGCGGCGGGTCGGATGTGGTCAGGGCCACCTCGCTTGCCCTGATGTGCGCGGCATACCAGGCTTCGATGGTGGTGAAATCATTGGTCTCCGCATAGAGCGTGGCACGGGAGGGGATCGAGAAGACGCTGGATTGGCGCGCCCCGAGCAGCGGCCGCACCAGCGCTTCGGGGCCGCGACCGCCCTTGCCCGAAAAGTCGGGTAGGCCGATCGGCATGTCGACAGCGATGACAGCGTCTTCGGGAAGGGATGCGAGCAGGGCAGTGAAGGTTGCAAAGACACCGACCGACGGTGCCATGCCAAAAGCGCACCGGACGGCGATCCAGCCGGCCTTGCAGCCGTCGACGCCGACAAGCACGGCCTCAGTCGACGTTACGCCCGGCGGCCCCGCCCCGGATGCGTGAGGTGGCGAAGCTGGACCATCGCCATCGGATGCGACAGGCTCTGCGCATCGGTTTCGAGCTGCAGTTCGTCGCCGCCGCGCTTGGCGGTGCGCGCCAGGATCTCGTAGACCGCCGCCGTCGTCGATTGCAGCGCCTTGACCGGCGGCTGGCCGGACAGGATACGTGCCAGATAGACGGCCGCCGTCAGATCGCCCAGGCCATTCGGCGGCTTGTCGATCAGGCGATGTTCGGCGAGCAGCGCCTGGCTGCTATCGAGCAGCAGATTGCCGGTGCCGCCCGTCATCATCGACGGCGCAGAGGTGACCAGCATGGTCGATGGTCCGGCGTGGAGCGCTGCCGCGATCGCCGATTTCAGGTCGGGCAACGCGGCGCCGGCCATCCATTCCAGTTCGTAGCGGTTGGGGGTGGCTATGTCGGCGATCGGCATCAGCCGGTCGCGCATGGCGATGGCTGTCGGCTCGGGCACGTAGAGGCCGCCCGAATCACCCATCACCGGATCGCAGATATAGACGGCGCCGGGTGTCCTTGCCTTCACCGCGGCGACCAGCGAGGCGACGGCCTCGGCCTGGCCGGCCTCGCCGAGATAGCCGGACAACACGGCGCCGACTTCACCCAGCCATGGCGCCCGCTCGAGATCGGCCATCAGCGCCTTGAACTGGTCGAGCGGCGGTACGATCCGTGTTGCCCGTCCATGGCCGGGATGCCAGGGCAGGATGACGGTCGGCACCGCCCAGACCGGGAACCCCAGGGTCTCCAGCGCAAACACGGCTGCACGGTTGCCGACCCAGCCGCGCGCGACATGGCTGGAAATGACGATGACCGCACGCGGCGCGTCGGTTTGTTCGGCGCTCATTGTCGTTTGATTCCTAACTGCCCCGGATGACGTAAAGCACGAGCCAGACCATCAGGCCCAGCGCCAGCAGCAGGCCCAGCGTGCGGCCAAAGCGGGTGCCCCAGACTTCGATCGGATCGGCGCGATCGGCATCGGCCGCGGTGACGTGATCGCGCATGCCTTTCGCGGCCCGCCCCGCAAACGAGTCGCCCGCCGGATTCGTCTCGTGCGCGATGCGATCGAGGATACGGCGCGATTCCTTCTCGCTGTCCTGGCGCTCCGCCATGATGATGTCCCGTTTTGCGGACCTTATCGCGTTCGTACGGCCAATCACAGACCCTTGCAGCGGCATTGGGCATGGCAGGCGAGGGGCTGCCGGCCCGGGCGGTTTTCTTGCGCGCTGATTGTGGTAATGCTTCGCGTGCAACTTCTACCGAGGGACCCCATCATGTTTGCCCAGCGCCTTGCCTCGCCGTCCATTTTCCGCACGCTGCCCGCCTTCCTGATGATGGCGATCGTGCTGCCGCTGCTTGCCGGCTGCGGCTACAACACCATCCCCACAGCGGAAGAAAACGCCAGGGCGGCATGGAGCGAGGTGCTGAACCAGTATCAGCGCCGCGCCGACCTCATCCCCAATCTGGTCGAGACGGTGAAGGGTTATGCCTCGCACGAAAAGGATACGCTCGACGCGGTGGTCGAGGCACGCGCCAAGGCAACGCAGATCACGGTAACACCGGAAACGCTGAAGGATCCCGAAGCCCTCAAGAAGTTTCAGGATGCCCAGGCGGGGCTGACCAGCGCGCTGTCGCGGCTGATCGCGGTCTCGGAGGCCTATCCCGACCTCAAGGCCAATCAGAATTTCCTGGCGCTGCAAGCCCAGCTCGAAGGCACCGAGAACCGCATCGCGGTGTCGCGGCGCGACTACATCCAGGCGGTCAGGGACTACAATCTGACGCTGAGGACCTTCCCCTCGGTGCTGTGGGCGACCTTCTGGTTCCGCGGCAATGAGCCCTTCGCCAATTTCACTGTCGCCGAAGACAAGATGCAGCCGCCGAAGGTCGATTTCGGCACGAAGCAGGGCGGGTGAACGTCGACTGTCATCGGAATAAATCCCGCGAAATGACGGGCTGCTGGCGTGCAAACACCCCCCTCTGTCCTACCGGAACCGGCCCTTCGCTGCCGCTTCGGGCGTTCGTCGTTCGGAAAGCCAAGCAATTGGCTTCCCGTCCGCTACGCGGATCAGTCCTCACCCCCCTCAAGGGGGGAGATTGGCAGCTTCGGCGCTGACGCCGATCTTGCGACGTTGAAAATTGTAGAAAGCGGAGATGGCGGCCAATCTCCCCACTTGAGGGGGAGATGCCCGGCAGGGCAGAGGGGGGCGCCCCGGAATGCAAGCCTAGGGTTCCTTTTCGCTCTTCTAAGCCTCCTCTTCCTCCCCTTCACCGCCCTCGCCGCCGATCTCCCCGCGCTCACCGGCCGTGTCGTCGACAATGCCGGCATCATCGATGCCGCGACCAAGGCGGCGCTGACACGGAAGCTTGCCGATTTCGAGACAAAAGGCTCCGACCAGATCGTCGTGGCGACGATCCCGAGCCTCGAGGGCGAGGAGATCGAGCCTTACGCCAACCGCCTGTTCCGCTTCTGGAAACTTGGGCAGGCGAAGGAAAACAACGGCGTGCTGCTGCTGGTTGCGCCGAACGACCGCAAGATGCGCATCGAGGTCGGTTATGGGCTGGAAGGTACGCTGACCGACCTGCACACCAAGCTGATCATTGAAAACGACATGGTGCCGGCGTTCCGCGCCGGCGATTTCTCCGGCGGCATCAGCAAAGCCGTCGACGACATGGTCATGGTGCTGGAAGGCAATCCGGAGGAGCTGGAGGCGCGCGGCGAGCGCAACCAGCAGGCGCCCTTCGAGTCCGACGACCTGTTCTTCACCGTGTTCATCGGCATATGGATAACCATTATGGTCGGCAGTCTTGCTGTCTCCATCTTGCCGCCGATCTTCGGCCAGAAGCTTGGTCCCGGCCGTTACCGCTGGCTCGGCATGACCTTCGAGCCAAGCCGGCGATCCTCCCGTAGTGGCTGGTCGTCGGGAAGTTCCAGCGGCGGCTGGTCTTCGGGGTCAAGCAGCGGTGGAGGCTTTTCCGGCGGCGGCGGTTCGTCCGGCGGCGGCGGCTCGTCGGGAAGCTGGTGATGGCATGACGATACCCAGCATCAGCCTGTCGGAACGCGACCGCCTCGCCTCGGCTGTCCTGATTGCCGCGGTCGTGCTGTTCTCCTGCGTCATGGCCTACGCGGCCGACCTGCCGGCGCTGACCGGCCGTGTCGTCGACAATGCCGGCATCATCGATGCCGGGACGAAGGCGGAGCTGACGCGGAAGCTTGCCGGTTTCGAGACAAAAGGTTCCGACCAGATCGTCGTCGCGACGATCCCCAGCCTCGATGGCGAGGAGATCGAGCCCTACGCCAACCGCCTGTTCCGCTTCTGGAAACTTGGCCAGGCGGGCGAGAACAATGGCGTGCTCCTGCTGGTTGCCCCGAACGACCGCAAGATGCGCATCGAGGTCGGTTATGGGCTGGAAGGTACGTTGACCGACCTGCATACCAAGCTCATCATCGAAAACGACATGGTGCCGGCCTTCCGCGCCGGCGATTTCTCCGGCGGCATCAGCAAAGCCGTCGATGACATGGTCATGGTGCTGGAGGGCAATCCCGAAGAACTGGAAGCGCGAGGCAAGCGCAATCCCGCCGATGACGGCACGTCCATCGATCCGATCGTTGCCGTGTTCCTGATCCTGTGGGCGACGATGTTTTTCGGCGGGTTGGCGATGGCGTTCCTGCCGCCGATGTTCGGCACGAAGCTGTCGCCGGGCGTGTACAGATGGCTGGGCATGACGTTTCGTTACGGCCGTGGGCCGAGCGGGTACTCGGGCAGCCGTGGCTGGACAACGGGTTCGTCTTCGGGCGGCTGGTCGTCGGGGAGCTCCGGTGGTGGCTGGTCTTCGGGATCAAGCGGCGGTGGCGGGTTTTCCGGTGGCGGCGGCTCATCGGGTGGTGGCGGTTCTTCAGGAAGCTGGTGAGACATATCATGGCAACACGACCAATCAGCCCGCAGGATCATGAGCGCATCGCAACCACGATCCGCGCCGCCGAGGAGAAAACCGACGGCGAGATCTACTGCGTCGTGGCGCATGCCAGCGACGGCTATTTCTTCCCGGCCGCCTTCATGGCGACCGTGTACATGCTGATCGTCAGCCTGGCGGTCGGCTACGGTCTGGAGGCCTGGTGGCTGTCGATCCGGCTGCCGCATTTCGTCCTCGCCCAGCTCCTGGCGCTTGCCTGCGTGCTGGCCTTGTTGTGGGCGCTGCCCGGCCTGCGCATCCATCTGGTGCCGAGGCGGCTGCGCTACCAGGCGGCGCACGCCAACGCGATCAAGCAGTTCCTTGCCCGCAACGTCCACCGCACCACGGCGCGCACCGGCGTGCTGGTCTTCGTCTCGATCGCTGAACGCTATGCCGAAGTGGTTGCCGATTCGGGCATCGACGCCAAGGTCGGCCAGCATGTCTGGGACGGTGTCGTGCGCGACCTTACCGCGCATGCCGGCGACGACCGGCTTGCCGACGGCTTCGTCAAGGCGATCGAGCAGGTGGGTGCGGTGTTGGCCGAGCATTTCCCGGTCACAGTGGGCGACAGCAACGAACTTGACGACCATCTCGTCGAAATCTGAAAGCCCGCCCGCAAACGCTACTCAGTTGGACGCCTGACGCGGTTTTCTGCGCTTCCGGCCTTCGCCGGCCGAAGCACTCACTCATGAGCGGCCTTGGCAGGCAGGCTTCGGCCGGCGTAGGCCGGTGCTCACGTGCAAACTACGCTCCGCTCCGGTTCTCGAAAGCCACGGCATCCGCCTCGGCTGAGCGCGTTTTCAAGCAGGCTTTGCCTGATGTCATCAGTGTCATGATCGCCTGTGAGAAAGCAGCCGGTGGGCCGCCGGGACTCTTGCAATCGGGCGATGCGGGTTTATGGTTAACAAATCATGAATACGCTGACGATCGACATCCGGAAAGCCGACCCGCGCGATGCCAGTGCCATCGCCGAGGTGCATCTGGAGGCCTGGCGCGGCGCCTATTCCGGCATCATTCCGCACCGCACCCTGACATCGATGATCAACCGTCGAGGTGCCGACTGGTGGGCGAATGCGATTCGCCGCGCCGCCACTGTTCTGGTGGTCGAGATCGGCGGTAAGATTGCCGGCTATGCGACGATTGGCAAGAACCGCGCCCGTGAACTCAGGCAGCAAGGCGAAATCTACGAATTGTACCTGCGGCCAGAATATCAGGGCATCGGGCTCGGCAGCCGCCTGTTTTCGGCAGCCAAGGCGCGATTGGCCGATCACGGGCTGAAAGGCATGGTCGTGTGGGCGCTGGAAGACAACCAGAACGCACTCGCCTTCTATGCCGGCGCCGGCGGCCGCGATGTAGCCGAGGGCGTCGAGATCTTCGAGCAGAAGGCGCTCAAGAAGGTCGCTTTCGTCTGGGAATGACAGCCCGGCCCTTCGGCCATTGCGTCTCCCGATTTCAGCCAGCACCATTCGCCGCATTGCACCATGACGCGCCGCCCGCTATCGATCGTCCATCGAGAGAGGGATTTAAGCCATGCGCATTGAAGCCATAGCCAGCGGAAAGAACCCGCCTGAGGACGTCAACGTCATCATCGAGGTGCCGATCGGCGGCGAGCCGATCAAGTATGAGATGGACAAGGAAGCCGGCACGCTGTTCGTCGACCGCTTCCTGCACACCTCGATGCGCTACCCCGGCAATTACGGCTTCGTGCCGCACACGCTGTCGGGCGACGGCGATCCGATCGACGTGCTGGTCTGCAACACGCGCGCCCTGGTGCCGGGCTGCGTCATCAACGTCAGGCCGATCGGCGTGCTGATCATGGAAGACAATGCCGGCCAGGATGAGAAGATCATTGCCGTGCCGTCGCCGAAACTGACGCTGCGCTACGAGAACGTCACCGAATACACCCAGCTGCCCGACATCACGCGCCAGCAGGTGCAGCACTTCTTCGAGCACTACAAGGATCTCGAGCCCGGCAAATGGGTCAAGATCGAAGGCTGGCACGATTCCAAATATGCCAAGAAGATGATCGTCGATGCGATCGAGCGGGCCAAGGCGAGCAAGTAGCCCAACTTCGTCATACCAGGGCGGAGCAGCCGCAAAGCGGCGTCGCGGAGACCCTGGTATCCATGCCGTGACGCCAGGCGACGTGTGCGGCGGAACGGAATTCTGCACCGCCGCGGCGGTGTTGATGTCGCGGCATGGATCCTCGGGTCTGCGCTGCGTCGCTACGCTCCTTGCTCCGCCCGTGGATGACGAAGCTACGGGTGCGATGCCCAATCTCCGCCGTGCTCAGTTATCCACCCGGCCGAAAGCCGGCACATTGCCGATGACGGTGCGCCTGTCCTTGCCGCAGGCGAAGGTGCGTGCCTTGTCGTCGGCAAGCTTGCGCGCCTGATCGTTGGCGGTGGGATTGCCGGTGGCCAGCACGAGGCCGACGGTGCAGCCGTCGCGGGCGCCCATCTGGCCGACCTTGGCGACGAGCAGCACCTCGGTCGGCTTTTTCTCGTCCTCGGGATTGCTGATCGAGCGGCGATGGATGGCTGCATACGGCACAGCCTTGTCGCCGGTGGTTTCGATGCGCCATTCGATCTTGGCTCCGGACGAATTGAAACCGGAAAAGCTCTCCCAGACCGTCGTCATGTCGCCGCCGGGGGGAAAGCCGTAGAACAGCGATTCACGGGCATCGTCATAGGCTATCAGTACGGGATAGCCGCGATAGCCCGAACAGGCGAGTTCGGCCCAGTCGCCGTCGCCTTCCTCGGCCTGCGCGTAGGTCACGCAATCCTTTTTCGAATCCAGATCGGTGTAGGCGCTGGAAATGCCGTCGGCTTGCGCAGCCCGACCGAGACCGACCAGAACAAGCGGGATCAGAATGGCACGCATGGCGGTCAATCTCCGTTGCAAGCTGCCGCAGCGTAGCGCCAAACGTTATTTCTTCAAGCTCGCTTCAATCAGCAGGTCCGCGTTGCGGGCGACCGCTTGCGCCGGGCCGCCGAGCCCGAACAGCTGGCCACTGATATAGGCGCCCTCGATCAGCAGCAGCAGGCCGTCGCCGAGCGTGTCAGGGTCTTGCGCGCCCATCGCAACCGCCATGGCGCGCAGGCGGCGGCGCAATTCCTGCTTGTTGGCCTCGCTGACCACACGGGCCGGATGGCTGTGGTCGGGATATTCGACCGCCGCGTTGGTCATGCCGCAGCCGCGATAGTCCGCCACTTGCGTGCGCTTGCCGATGCGGGTCAGGAAAGCCTTGATCTGTGCGCGCGGGTCGCCGGGATGAGCCGCAACCGCCTCGTCGAAACGCTCCCAATATTCAAGATCGTACTGCCTGAGATAGGAGGCGGCCAGTTCATCCTTGGACGGAAAGCTGCGATAGAGGCTGGGCTTGGTGACACCGGCGCGTTTGACGATCTCGTCGACGCCGATCGCTCTGATGCCGCGCCGGTAGAACAGGTCATAGGCCACATCGAGGATCTTTTTGGCGGCTTTCGGCGGCGCCGATGCATGATCGTCGCTGATGGTCAGATCAATATTTTTGTCCGTTGGCATCGTGTGGCTCGATTGACAATGTTACCGATCGGTACGTATACATGCTCCCAACCTGCAACGTACCGGTCAGTAACATGATAACTCAATCCCGCCCATTTGGCCAGCGCTACGCTTTCGTCGTGGTTGGCGTCATCTTCCTTAGCCTGCTGGTCGCGGCCGGCCTGCGGTCCGCGCCCGCCGTCATGATGCTGCCGCTGGAGAACAGTTTCGGCTGGCGGCGCGACATCATCTCGCTGGCCGCCGGTGTCGGCATCCTGCTTTACGGCCTGACAGGGCCATTTGCCGCAGCCCTGATGGAGCGCATCGGGCTTCGCCGCACGCTGCTGGCCTCGCTGGTGGTGATGTCGGGCTCGACCGCGCTCAGCCTGCTGATGACCAAGCCGTGGCATCTGTTCATCACCTGGGGCGTGTTCTCGGGCATTGGTTCCGGTGCTGTCGCCAGCGTGCTCGGCGCGACCATCGTCAACCGGTGGTTCAAGACCAATCGCGGGCTTGTCATGGGATTGATGTCGGCCTCCAGCGCCTCGGGCATGCTGGTGTTCCTGCCGCTGATCGCCGCGCTGGCGCAGTCGGGCGGCTGGCAGCCGGTTGTCATTGCGGTCGCGATCGCGACCGCTGCCCTGATACCGCTGGTCTGGCTGCTGGTGCCGGAGCGGCCGGCATCGATCGGCATGGTGCGCTACGGCGCCGAGGCTGACGACGTGCCGCCCACTCCGCCTGCGTCACAGGGCAATTTTCTGGCGCATACGTTCTCGACGCTGCGCCGTGCCGCCGGCACGCGGGTGTTCTGGTATCTGTTCGCCACCTTCTTCGTCTGCGGCTTCACCACCAACGGGCTGGTCGGCACGCATCTGATCGCGTTCTGCGGCGACATGGGCATCGGCGAAGTGCAGGCCGCCGGCCTGCTGTCGATGATGGGCATCTTCGACCTGATCGGCACGACGTTGTCGGGCTGGCTCACCGACCGCTACGATCCGCGCAAGCTGCTCGGCGTCTATTACGGCATTCGTGGCCTGTCGCTGATCTATCTGCCCTATTCCGGCTTCTCGGCCACCAGCTTGATCATCTTCGCCGTGCTCTACGGCCTCGACTGGATCGCCACCGTGCCGCCGACGCTGCGGCTCGCCAACGAGGCGTTCGGCGACCGCAGCGGGCCGATCGTGTTCGGCTGGATCGTCGCCGGGCACCAGATCGGTGCGGCCGCTGCCGCCGCCTTTGGCGGCACCATGCGCGAATTGCAGGGCAATTACGAACTGGCGTTCCTGATCGCCGGCATGACGGCAATCGCCGCCGCCTGTATCTCGCTGCTGATCAACACCAGCAAGCCGGCGTTCGATCCGGAGCCGCAAGCGGCTTAGGCGCGACGCTAATCTCCCCCCTCGAGGGGAAGATGGCCGCGAAGCGGCCAGAGGGGGTCGGTCCGACTGGGCTCGGCCTCTTGCGATAGAAGGAGGTTAGCGCTCCACGCGCGGCGACCCCCTCTGTCGCCTCTGGCGACATCTCCCCCTCGAGGGGGGAGATTACCCTGTTCATTGTTATCAAACCTTCATCATCCCGAGATGCGCCTGAAACATTGACGCTGGATTTTGGTGGCACCGTTCAAGCCATCCAGGAGACAGCCATGAACAAGCTTTCGATGACCCGCCGCGCTTTCGTCACCTCCGCCGGCGCCGTTGGCCTAGCCGGCGTTTCGAGCCTGGCGCTACCCTATTATTCGCGCGCCAATCAGCGGCCTTCCTTCACCCATGGCGTCCAGTCCGGCGATGTCGACGCCACCAGCGGCGTGGTGTGGACGCGCACCGACCGACCGTCGCGCGTCATGTTCGAGGTATCGTCGACGGAGAATTTTGCCAATGCGACGCGGCTGGCGCCGCTCGATACGTCGCCGGCCAGCGACTACACGGTCAAGCGGCTGCTCACCGACCTCGCTTCAGACCAGGATATCTTCTATCGCATGACATCGGCCGATCTCGCCGACATCAATGCCGTTTCGGAGCCGATCACCGGCCGTTTCAGGACGGCGCCAGCCTCGAAGCGCGACATCCGCTTTGCCTGGTCCGGCGACACCGCCGGCCAGGGCTGGGGCATCGATGAGACCGGCATGAAGACTTACGCCACGATCGGCAAGCACACGCCTGACTTCTTCCTGCATTCGGGCGACACCATCTATGCCGACGGCGCCATGAAGGACGAGGTCGACCTGCCCGGCGGCGGCAAGTGGAAGAACGTCGTGCTGATCGACGGCAAGCGCAAGGTCGCCGAAACGCTGGACGAGTACCGGGACCAGTGGAAATACAACATGATGGACAGGAGCGTGCTCGGCCTGAGCGCCATCTGCCCGACCTTCTACCAGTGGGACGACCATGAAGTGCTGAACAACTGGTCAGATTCGAAGGACCTCAGCGCCGACAACCGCTACACGGAAAAATCCATCCACGTGCTGGCGGCCCGCGCGGCGCGGGCTTTCCACGAGATGACGACGATCCGCTACGAACCTTCCGAGCCCGGCCGCGTCTATCGCAAGATCGCTTATGGGCCGCTGCTCGACGTGTTCTTCCTCGACATGCGCTCCTATCGCGGCCCCAATGGTCCCGACATGCAGGATGAGATGACGCCGCAATCGCGCATGCTCGGCGAACAGCAGACGAAATGGCTGAAGCGCGAACTGGCGAATTCGAAGGCGACCTGGAAAATCATCGCCGCCGACATGCCGCTCGGCCTCGTCGTCTGGGACGACGGCACCAAGAAGGTTGGCGCCGAAGCGGTCAGCAATGGCGACAATGGCTTGCCAAAAGGGCGCGAGCTCGAGATCGCCGACCTGCTGCGCTTCATAAAGAATGCCGGCATCAGCAACACCGTCTGGCTCACCGCAGATGTGCATTACACGGCCGCGCATTATTACAACCCGGACAAGGCGCAGTTCCAGGAGTTCAATCCGTTCTGGGAATTCGTCTCGGGTCCGATCCATGCCGGCACGTTCGGTCCCAACGATTTCGACATGACGTTCGGTCCGGAGCTGAAGTTCATCAAGGCGCCGACCGCCGAACAGGGACAGAACCTGCCGCCCTCGGCCGGGCTGCAATTCTTCGGGCTCGTCGATATTTCAGGCGCCAGCGAGCAGATGACGGTGCGGCTGATGGATCGCGACGACAACGAACTCTACAAGGTGACGCTCGACCCGGTGCGGTCGGCGTAAGCGCGCTTCTCAACCCTCCCCCTTGTGGGGAAGGTCGGCGGCGGCTTCGCAAAGCGAAGCTGGCGAGACGGGGCGGGGGGTGAAGCGCTGACTAGTCCGGGTAGCAGACCATGGGAATATTCGGCCAGACGGCGCTGTCGCAGTTGGCGGCGTCCTGCCGCTGCTTGAAGGAGGCGCTGACCGGGCCGGTCACCATCGGGTCGACGCCGTCCGGTGCGTCGGCGAAAATCTGCTCGGCCGACTGTGCCTCTGACGGCAAGGCAGGCCGTGATTCCTTCATCGTCGCGGCCGACTGTGCGGCGTTGGCCGCCAGCAGGACGGCGAAGGCAACAGACGCGATGAGCGGCCAGAATCGGTTGAGTTTATCGGTCATGACGTTTGAACTGCCCGGGCCCCAAAGGGTTCCCGCCTTGGTTAACAAAATCATCTCACACGCAGATGCTTAAGATTTGATGAGTATTTGGTGACGCTCCTCCTCTTTCGCAACTGCGAAAAACCCTGTATGAGCCGCGCAACCGAAAGAGGCAGCGCCTTTTGGCCTGCTGCCTGCAACGCTTCCGAGACCAGAACATGAAAATCCGTAATATCGCGATCATCGCGCACGTCGACCATGGAAAGACCACCCTGGTCGACCAGCTTTTGAAGCAGTCCGGCTCCTTCCGAGACAATCAGCGCGTCGCCGAGCGCGCCATGGATTCCAACGACCTCGAAAAGGAACGCGGCATCACCATCCTGGCCAAGGCGACTTCGGTCGACTGGAAGGATACCCGCATCAACATCGTCGACACCCCCGGCCACGCCGATTTCGGTGGCGAGGTCGAACGCATCCTGTCGATGGTGGACTCAGCCATCGTGCTGGTCGACGCAGCCGAAGGGCCGATGCCGCAAACCAAGTTCGTCGTCGGCAAGGCGCTCAAGGTCGGCCTGAAGCCGATCGTCGTCATCAACAAGATCGACCGTCCGGACGCCCGTCACGTCGAGGTGGTCAACGAGGTGTTCGACCTTTTCGCGGCGCTCGACGCCACCGACGAGCAGCTCGACTTCCCGATTCTGTACGGTTCAGGCCGCGATGGCTGGGTTTCGGAAAATCCGGAAGGACCCAAGGACCAGCAACTGGGGCCGCTGTTCGACCTCGTCATCCAGCATGTGCCGGAGCCGACCGTTCATCCCGGCCCGTTCCGCATGATCGGCACCATCCTGGAAGCCAATCCGTTCCTCGGCCGCATCATCACCGGCCGTATCGAGAGCGGCACGCTGAAGGCCAACCAGCCGGTCAAGGTGCTGCACCATGACGGCACCCAGATCGAAACCGGCCGTATTTCGAAGATCCTGGCCTTCCGCGGCCTTGAGCGCCAGCCGATCGAAGAAGCGCAGGCGGGCGACATCGTCGCCATTGCCGGCCTGTCGAAGGGCACCGTCGCCGACACGTTCTGCGACCCGAGCGTGAGCGAACCGCTGCATGCGCAGCCGATCGATCCGCCCACCGTGACGATGTCGTTCCTGGTCAACGACAGTCCGTTGGCCGGCACCGAAGGCGACAAGGTGACCAGCCGCGTCATCCGCGACCGCCTGCTGCGCGAAGCCGAAGGCAATGTCGCGCTGAAGATCGAGGAATCGCCCGACAAGGATTCGTTCTTCGTCTCCGGCCGCGGCGAATTGCAGCTGGCCGTGCTGATCGAGACGATGCGCCGCGAAGGCTTTGAAATCGCCGTGTCGCGTCCGCGCGTCGTCATGCAGAAGGGCGAGAACGGCGAATTGCTGGAGCCGGTCGAAGAAGTCGTCATCGACGTCGATGAGGAGCATGCCGGCGTCGTCGTGCAGAAGATGTCCGAGCGCAAGGCCGAGATGGTCGAACTGCGCCCGTCCGGCGGCAATCGCCAGCGCATCGTCTTCCACGCGCCGACCCGTGGCCTGATCGGCTACCAGTCGGAGCTTTTGACCGACACGCGCGGCACCGCCGTGATGAACCGGCTCTTCCATGCCTATGAGCCCTACAAGGGCGAGCTGCCGGGCCGCACCAATGGCGTGCTGATTTCCAACGAACAGGGCGAATCGGTCGCCTACGCCATGTGGAACCTGGAAGATCGCGGCCCGATGGTCATCGATCCGGGCGTCAAGGTATATCAGGGCATGATCATCGGCATCCATAGCCGCGACAATGATCTTGAAGTGAACGTGCTCAAGGGCAAGAAGCTGACCAACATCCGTGCCGCCGGCAAGGACGAGGCGGTCAAGCTGACGCCGCCGATCCGCATGACGCTGGAACGCGCCCTGGCCTGGATCCAGGACGATGAACTGGTCGAAGTGACGCCGAAGACCATTCGGCTGCGCAAGCTCTATCTCGATCCGAACGAGCGCAAGCGGTTCGAGAAGTCGTCCAAGGTGGTCGGCGCGGCGTAAGCTCTCTATTTTCCGACAATCGAGAGGGGCGGAGCAACCAGTGTTCCGCCCCTTTTTCGTTCATCCACCGGCAGCCGAGATGATGGCCTGCCGATCGGCCTCGCCGGCCAGATCGATGCGGATCGCGATTCCCGCGCCGGTACGCTTGCGCAGGGCCTTTGCGCCATCTGGGTCAACGATGAGCAGCCGCCTCTTTTCCAGCGCCTGAAGCCGTGATCGCGAGATGCCGAGTTCGCCAGCGAGCAGCCGGTCGAGTCGCAGCGATGTCGGCATTTCCAGTCCAAGCTGGATCTCCAACACGGTCGCGGCTTCCCCGGTGTCGCCGAGCCTGCGCTTGTGAACGCTGACATCGGAGAACTCCTCGACGCGCCCGATCCGGTTGCGCAACGCGATTACATCGAAGGCATGACGGTGAGCGAGTGCAGGATCGTTGCGTTCGAGCGCCGCCAGCAGCGTCGGGTCGATGTCGCGGCGGTTGCAGCGCTCGAAAATGCCGAAATTCCAGGAGTTGTCGCAGTCGATGCAGCGATAGATCAGCCACACGTCGATGCGTTTGCCATTGGCGTTGACGCGGAATTTCCCGCTGCTGCAATAGGCCTTCACAGTGCCGCAACGATTGCAGCTGATGAGCGGCCGAGGTGGGGTTTGGGGTGCGATCGTCCAATGGATACGCTGAAGTCCAGACATGCCGATAAGCCCTTCCCGTCGGGAAGTTCATCAGGCCGGCGATGTCGAGATGCCCATGCGGGCGCGGCGTGGCGGTCGCTTGCTATGATCGGAAATCGGATGTCACGGGCGGCAGCGCGCAACAACGGTTCAGCAGTGCCAAACCGGTCTCGAACCGCCGCCCAGAAGAACACATGAAATGAAGACAGACACCGCGAATGCGGTGTCATGCAGTGTGTCGGGGGAGTTGACGAGACCGGCGGTTACGTAGGCAAAGTGACGCTCAAAATTGTTTCGCGGCGGCCTTTCTAGCCGCGAAATGCTGGACCGACAAGGGTCTTTTGTCGGTGCTACCGCAGCCGAGCCACTTGCGCTAATATCCGAAATCGAAGGTTTTCAACCAGAGACCCCGGTTATGCACGCCACCTCGCTCCTGATTTTCGCCGCCGCTCTGTTCGTTGCCGCGGGTTCGCCCGGTCCATCGATCGCGGCGCTTGTCGCGCGCGTCATCTCGAAAGGGTTTCGCGACGTGTTCCCGTTCCTGCTCGCCATGTGGATCGGCGAGGGCATCTGGCTGTCGCTGGCGGTGTTCGGCCTGGCTGTCGTGGCGCAGACCTTCCATTTCGCCTTCGTCGTGGTGAAATGGGTCGGCGTCGCCTATCTCGCTTACCTCGCCTGGAAAATGTGGACCGCGCCTGTCGATGCAAAAGAGGGCGAGATGCCGCGCGAGGATTCTCCGGCAAAGCTGTTCTTCGCCGGCATGGCGGTGACGCTTGGCAATCCCAAGATCATGATGTTCTACCTGGCGCTGCTGCCGACCATCATCGACCTCGCTTCGGTCAGCATCGTCGGCTGGGTCGAGCTGACGGCGACCATGGCCGTGGTGCTGGTCGCCATCGATCTCGCCTGGGTGCTTGCCGCATCACAGGCGCGCAAGCTTTTGAAGAGCAAGCGCGCCATGAAGATCGCCAACCGCGTCAGCGCGACGACGATGGCGGGCGCCGCGGCGGCGATCGCTGCTCGCTGATCTTCCCC
>NZ_RZTC01000010.1:33666-38803 GCF_004023165.1 Mesorhizobium sp. M7A.F.Ca.MR.176.00.0.0
TACGGGGAGAGGGTGGCCCGAAGGATCGGGTGGGGCAGCGCAAAGTTGGCCCTCCATTCACGGATGTTGGTGCCGCCCCTCGCCTGCCTGCCGGCATCTTCTCCCCGTAAAAAGGGGAGAAGAAAGCAAATTCACCGTGCCATGGCGTGGTATTCGTCGTTCGGGCGCATGTCGATTGCCGCGGCCACGCGGTTCGACATGTTGAAGAAGGCAGCGGTCGAGGCGATGTCCCAGATGTCGCGATCGGTGAAGCCGGCCTGACGCAGCGCGGCCCGGTCTGCCTCGACGATCTTGGCCGGCTCTTGCGTCAGCTTGACGGTGAATTCGAGCATTGCCACCTGCCTGGGCGAAAGATCGGCGGCGCGGAAATTCATCACCATCATTTCGCCGAGCGGCGGGTCGCCGGAGAGCTGGCGCACCGCCGCGCCATGCGCGGTCAGGCAATAGTAGCAATGATTGATCGAGGAGACGGCGACCGCGATCATCTCGCGTTCCAGCTTGGTCAGCCCGGACTCACCCAGCATCAAATCGTTGTACATGTCGGTGAAGGCGCGCAGCTTTCTGTCGTCGAAGGCATAGGCCCTGAGCACGTTGGGGACGAGGCCGAGCTTCTCCTCGCATTTGGCGAAATAGGTTTTTGTCGCCTCGCTCAGCTCTCCCTGGCCAAGATCAAGCGCGCTGATTTTGCCGGTCATGGGTCATTTCTCCTCGTTGCGCGGCATCTTGTCGCCAAATTCCGATAATTCTTGGCAAGCCGTCAAACCTTTGTCGCCAAACAGCGGTCATCTGCTACCATATTCGTAAAAGCATTCGACGGGAGGGACGTGCGTCATGGCCAGCGTGAAATCCGCGAGCAAGCCGAAGAAAAAAGCCACGGCAGCGATTAAAGCGGAGGAAAGGCCGGCCAGGCTTGCAGACTATCTGCTCGCCCGCGCGCCAGCTGAAGACATTGCTCCCTACGATGTGGCCGACCTGGAGCGGGCTGCCGATCTCGCCGGCCAGGCAGTCGCCACTCACAGGAAAGGCGAGTGCGTCGTCGCCGTCGATGCCGATTCGGGCGTTGTGCGAGACGGCCGCCCGATGACGGTTGTCACAGTCGTCAACGACAACATGCCGTTCCTGTTCGATTCCATCCTCGGCGAGATCACCGAGACATCGGGCGAACCGACCCTGGTCACCCATCCGGTTATCGTGGTGCGCCACGGCAAGGGCGGCGTGGAAGAAATCCTCGGCGACGGCAATTTCGCCAAGGACGATGGCAGCCACGACCGGCTTAGCGTCATCCATGTCCACATCCCGCGGCTGACATCCGAGCAGGCGAGCGGATTGAGCGAGCGGCTGCGCAAGATCCTTGGCCAGGTTCATGCCGCCGTTCACGACTGGAGGCCGATGCTGGCCCGCCTCGATCAGGCGATCTCGGAATTCCGCTATACGGCCGTGCCGCTCGACAAGAAGAGCGTTGCCGAGGCCCTCGCCTTCCTGGAGTGGCTGCGCGACGACAATTTCACCTTCCTTGGCATGCGCGAGTTCAAATACACCGGCGGCGAAGAAAGCGGTACGCTGGAGCGCGCTGAAAAGCCCGGCCTCGGCATCCTGTCCGACCCCGACGTGCTGGTGCTCAGGCGCGGCACCGAAGCGGTAACGACGACGCCGGAGATCCGCGCCTTCCTGCATGGGCCGGAGCCGCTGATCGTCACCAAGGCCAATGCCAAGTCTTCCGTGCACCGCCGCATCTATCTCGACTATATCGGCGTCAAGACCTACACCGCCAAGGGCACGCTCGCGGGCGAATTGCGCATCGTCGGTCTGTTCACCTCGACCGCCTACACGCGCTCGGTGATGAAGATCCCGTATCTCAGGTCCAAGGCCGAAACCATCATCGCCAAGTCCGGCTTCGACCGGCACGATCACTCCGGCAAGGCGCTGATCAACGTGCTGGAAAGCTATCCGCGCGACGAATTGTTCCAGGTGCCGGTGCCGGTCCTGAGGAAGCACGCCGCTGCCATTCTGGGCCTGGTCGAGCGGCCACGCGTGCGGGCGCTGGTGCGCGCCGACCAGTTCGACCGTTTCGTCTCGATCCTCGTCTTCGTGCCGCGCGACCGTTACGACAGCGTCGTGCGCGAGAAGATCGGCTCGTATCTGAAGACCGTATTCGAAGGCCGGCTGTCGGCCTACTACCCGGCCTTTCCCGAGGGCGGGCTGGCGCGCGTGCACTTCATCATCGGCCGCTCCGGCGGCAAGACGCCGAAGGTCGAGCAAGCGACGATAGAGGCGGCGATCCGCGACATCGTGCGTACCTGGGAGGACGCCCTTTCCGATGCGGCCGAGGCCAGTGGCGGCGACCAGGCTTTGAAGGCGATTGCCGCGCGGCTGCCGGAAAGCTACCGCGATTCGTTCAGCGCGGCGGTGGCGCTGGCCGATGCCAGGCGCATTGCCAAGATCAGCGCCGGCAATCCGATCGCCATCGATTATTATCGTCATGCCGAGCAGAAACCGCATCAGGCGGCGCTGAAAATCTATCACCATGGCAGCCCGGTGGCGCTGTCGCGGCGGGTGCCGGTGCTGGAAAACATCGGCTTCCGCGTCATCAGCGAGCGCACCTTCGAGGTCGGCGACGAACAATCAGGCCTGGTCTTCATCCATGACATGGAGTTGGAGAACAGCTACGGCAAGCCGATCGACCTGACTGATGGCGGCGCGCTGTTCGAGGACGCTTTCCTCTCTGTCTGGCGAGGCGATGTCGACAATGACGGCTATAACGGCCTTGCCCAGACCGCCGGCTTGTGGTCAGGCGAGATCACGATCCTGCGCGCCTATGGCCGCTATCTGCAGCAGGTCGGCATCCCGCAAAGCCAGGATTTCATCGCCGCCGCGCTCAATCGCTATCCCGACATAGCGCGGGGCCTGCATGCGCTGTTCATCGCCCGGCTTGGCCCGACAGCCGAGACCGAAGGCGTGGTGGCCGCAAAGCACCTCAAGGCCAAGATCAAGGACGCGCTGGAGGATGTGCCGAACATCGATGACGACACCATCATCCGGCGCTATCTCAATCTGATCGAAGCCTCGCTGCGCACCAATCATTTCGTTGCCGATACGAAAGAGAAAGGCCAGTCGCTGGCGATCAAACTCGATTCGCACGCGGTCGAGGGTTTGCCGGCGCCGCGGCCGTGGCGAGAGATCTTCGTCTACGGTTCCGAGGTCGAAGGCCTGCATCTGCGCTTCGGTCCGGTGGCGCGCGGCGGCCTGCGCTGGTCCGACCGCGCCCAGGACTACCGCACCGAGGTGCTCGGCCTGGTCAAGGCACAGCAGGTCAAGAATGCCGTCATCGTGCCGGTTGGCGCCAAGGGCGGCTTCTATCCGAAGAAGCTGCCGATGAGCGCCGGTCGCGACGCGATCTTCGAGGCCGGCACCTCGGCCTACAAGAATTTCGTCTCCAGCCTGCTGTCGATCACCGACAATATCGGTCTCGACGGTGTCATCCCGCCGGCCGGCGTCATCAGACGCGACCCGGACGATCCGTATTTCGTCGTTGCCGCCGACAAGGGCACGGCGACCTTCTCCGACACCGCCAACGCGATCTCGGAGAAGCACGGCTTCTGGCTCGACGACGCCTTCGCCAGCGGCGGCTCGGCCGGCTATGACCACAAAAAGATGGGCATCACCGCCAAGGGCGCCTGGGAAGCGGTCAAGCGGCATTTCCGCGAGATCAACCGCGATATCCAGACCTCGTCCTTCACGGTCGTCGGGGTTGGCGACATGTCGGGCGACGTGTTCGGCAACGGCATGCTTTTGTCGCCGAAAACCCGGCTGATCGCCGCCTTCGACCATCGCGACATCTTTATCGACCCCGATCCCGACATGGCAGCCTCGATGGCCGAGCGCGAGCGCATGTTCGCGCTGCCGCGTTCGAGCTGGCAGGACTACGACAAGACGAAACTGTCGGAAGGCGGCATCATCGTCTCGCGCAACCAGAAATCGATCACCTTGCCGGCGGCGGCGGCGGCGGCGATCGGCCTGGCCAAGACCACCGCCACGCCGGTCGAGATCATGACCGCCATCCTCAAGGCCCCGGTCGATCTCCTGTGGTTCGGCGGCATCGGCACCTATTTGCGGGCATCGACCGAAACCAACGCCGAAGTCGGCGATCGCGCCAACGATGCCATTCGCATCACCGCGCTCGATGTCCGGGCGAAAGTGATCGGCGAGGGCGCCAATCTCGGCGTCACGCAGCGGGCGCGCATCGAGTTCGGCCTGAATGGTGGCCGCTGCAATTCCGACGCCATCGACAATTCGGGCGGCGTCAACTGTTCCGACGTCGAGGTCAACATCAAGATCGCGCTGCCATCCGCCATGCGCAAGGGGTCGTTGACGCGCCCGGCACGCAACAAGCTGCTCGCCGAGATGACCGACGAGGTCGGCTCGCTGGTGCTGTCGAACAACTACCAGCAGACGCTGGCGCTTTCGATCGCCCGCAAGCGCGGCGTCGCCGACATCGCGCATCAGAGCCGCTTCATGACGGCGCTGGAAGCGCGTGGCCTGCTCGACCGCGCGGTGGAGACGCTGCCGTCGCCGGCAGCGCTCGCCGAGCGCGAAGCGCGTGGCGAACCGCTGACGAGAGCCGAACTCGGCGTGCTGCTCGCCTATGCCAAGATCGTGCTGTTTTCCGACATCGTCGCCAGCGACGTGCCTGATGACGCGCATTTCGATCGCGACCTGATGGGCTATTTTCCCGACCGGATGGCGAAGAAATACGCCACTGAGATCCATGGCCACCGGCTGCGCCGCGAGATCATCACGCGGGTCGTCGCCAACGACCTGGTCAATCGCGGCGGCCCGTCCTTCGTCAACCGGCTGCAGGAAGCCACGGGGCGCACCGCCGCCGACGTGGTGCGGACCTTCGCCTTGGTGCGCGACGGTTTTGCCTTGCCGGCGCTCTATCGCGAGATCGACGCGCTCGACAACCAGATCGACGGCCAGGTGCAGCTCGATCTCTATCAGATGGTCAGCCGCCTGATCTACGTGACCAGCGGCTGGTACCTCAAGAACGATGCCGGCACGGCACCCCTCGGCCAGCGCATCGCCGAGCTGCAGGAAGCACGCAAGGCGCTGGAACCGAAGCTCGTTGCGCTGCTGCCGG
>NZ_RZTC01000010.1:38813-64333 GCF_004023165.1 Mesorhizobium sp. M7A.F.Ca.MR.176.00.0.0
CTTTCTCCGCGCGAGCGCATCGAGGAGAAGCGGCACGGGCTGTTCAAGAGCGGCGCGCCGGAAGGGCTGGCCGGGCAACTGGCGCTGAGCGAGGTGGCGGAACTTATCCCCGACATCGCGCTGACGGCGCGCACCGCCGGCGCCGATATCGTCGCCGCGGCCAAGGCGTTCTTCGCCGTCAGCGATGCCTTCCGCATCCCGCGTGTCGAGGACGCCGCACGCTCGATCACGCCTTCGGACTACTATGATCAGCTGGCACTGTCGCGCGCCACCGACACGATCGGCGCGGCACGGCGCGGCATCGCGGTGGCGGCACTCACCGGCCACGCCGGGACGGCGGACCCGGTGGCGGCCTGGCTGGACGCCGGCGGCGAGCGGGTGGCGCGCATCCGCGAGCGGCTGCAGGCGCTGACCGAGGGCGGCGACATCACCGTGTCGCGGCTGTCGGTGGCGTCGGGGCTGATGAGCGATCTGACGGGGATGTGAACCGCCGACGATCACCACACGCATCACCGGATGCGTGTGGCTCTTTTCGAATGCCATCCGCCTCGAAACCGGCGTTCAAAAAGCTCACCAGGAATGTTTGAGCGTGCCGACGATCTTCAGCCGGTCGCCGTAAAATTCGGTTCCGTAATAGCTGGTTGTCAAATACTTCCGGTCGAACAGGTTCGTTGCGTTCAGGGCCAACGTCACGTCCTTGGTCATCTTGTAGCTGATCGCCGCATCCACCAGTGCGTAGCCGCCAATCGAAGTCGTGTTCGCGTCATCCCCGTAGGTTTGTCCGATATAGCGCACGCCTCCGCCGATGGTCAGGTCGCCACGCCGTCCCTCCTCGGGTAGCGTATAATCAACCCAGGCCGAAGCCAGGTGGCGAGGGACACGCTGCGGCCGATTGCCGGCATTTCCTCCAATACCGTCTTCCAGGATCTCGGCATCCCAGTAGGAATAGGCAAGTGTCAGGTTCAGGTTTTCCGCAATGGCGGCCTTGCCCTCGAGTTCGATGCCGCGGACGCCAACCTTGCCGATCTGCTGCTGGACAACAGGCGTGACATAGGTCGGAACATTGGTTTGGGTAAGGTCGAAGACCGCGGCCGTGAACAGGCCGTCGAAGCCGTCGGGCTTGTACTTGATACCTGCCTCATACTGCCTGCCCTCTTGAGGCTTCAGCGAACCCGAGACCGCATATCCGTTGCCGCTTGGCGCCACGAGCGGCTGGAAGCTTTCCGAATAGTTGGCGTAGACCGCGAGGTTCGGAGTGAATTTGTAGGTCAGGCCGGCGCGCTTGGTGAAGGCGGATGCCGTGTCGTCGTCCTGCGTTCCCGAGTCGAGATAGTCCGCCGTCGTATGCACGCGGTCCCAGCGCCCGCCGAGGGTGACGATCCAGCGGTCGTCAAACGTCAATTGCTCCTGGGCATAGACACCGACCGCCTGTTGCTTGACCCGCCAGTTCACGTAGGGGCCGAGATTGATGCAGGACAGACCGCAATAGGCCGGATTGTTGATGTCGATGGGACCGGCGGTGCCGGAGAGGATGCTTTCACGGGTGTTGTCGTTGGCGTAGTCGACGCCGACAAGCGTCTTGCTGCCGATCCCGTCCCATCCCGTATCGTATTGCAACTGATTGTCGAAGGCATAGCGGTTGGACAGGCCATCGACGGAAAATGCCGTGCGGTCCGCCGTGGGGTCAAGCGACGCGCCGTAGACCTCGGCGTAGTCGAGGCTCAAATGCGTGTAGCGGGCATTGGAGCGGAAGGTGAGGTTCTCGTTGAACTCGTGCTCGAACTGGTAGCCGATATCGACCTGCTCCGTGTTGAAGCGGTTGAAATCCGGCTCGCCCAGGAATGTGCCGATGTCGATATTGCCGCCAGCCGGGGTGCCGCGTGCGCCTGTGCCATCTCGCTTGTAATAGTCAGTCAGGATGGTGAGCGACGTTCCTTCCTCGGGCTTGATGGTCAACGCGGGCGCGATGTAAAGCCGATCGTCGTTGGAATAATCCCATCCTTGATCGCCATCCTTGGCCAGCCCGGTGAGCCGATAGGTCCACACGCTATCGGGGTCGATCGGCCCGCCAAAATCAACGCCAATCTCCTTGGTACCGTCGCCATAGGACGTGTAAATCTCCCCCTGCTTCTGGTCCAGCGGCCGCTTGGTGATGGCATTGACCAGTCCGCCAGGGCCGTTGAGACCAAAAAGCGTCGATGTCGATCCCTTCAGGACCTCCACGCGCTGAAGTCCGTAAGGCTCGAGACGGCTGGCCGTGAACCAGGCGGGGATGCGCGCCGTGAGACCATCGCGATAAGTGCCGAGCGATGTCTGGTCGAAACCGCGGATACGAATATAGTCGTATCGGTCATCGTTGCCGAACTCGTCGGTGAGGACGCTGGATGTGTAGGCCACGGCCTGCTGGAGGCTTTCGACATGGCGTGCCTCCAGTTCCTTCTGGGTAACCACTGAAACCGAGGCGGGAACGTCGACGATGGGCGTATCGGTCTTGGTGGCGGTCGCCGTATCCTCGGCGACGATCGTTTGATCGGGCCCGACAAGGCGGTCCGACTTGCCGGTGACGACGATGGTTTCCAGTTGAGTTGCATCGTCCGGCGAAACCACCTGGGCCCGGCCGGCCCCCACCACTCCAAAAGATGCCCTATCAAGGCACTGCTCGCAATCAATCGCCTTGCCTGAGTGCGCGACAATGCCTGTCGACCAATCGTCATCTCTTATTCCCTGTCAGACCATATCGAGCCGTTCGACCGGCGACTTTCCGGCCCTGCGCGAGCGCAATTAGTCAAACTGGATAAAAAGAGTCAACTTAAATAATCAAGAAATTCGCGCCGGCGGCAATCGCTGCGAAGCAGGGGGTGGAGGACGGTGCCGGACCTTCTGTCCGACTTCCCTCGCGAGAAAAAATAAGGGCTTGGCCCGCGCCGCGGAGGAAAGCCAATTGCTGGGTTTTCGAACAACGAACGCCCGGCAGGGGCAAGGGACGGCACCAAGCTTCGTTCATTGCATGAGCGCATGAAACATGCAGACATGGCGCCCGACACGGAACCGGTGCCGGGGGATCATCATGACGGTAGAAACAGTGCAGCGTGCGTCCGGGCGCGGCATCTGGGGATGGATGTTGTTCGACTGGGCGGCGCAGCCGTTCTTCACCGTCGTCACCACCTTCATCTTCGGGCCTTATTTCGTGTCGCGGATGGCGAGCGATCCGGAAACCGGGCAGGCGGCCTGGGGCTACGGCATTGCCGCGGCAGGTCTTGTCATTGCGGTGCTGTCGCCGATCCTCGGCTCGATCGCCGACCAGACCGGACCGCGCAAGCCGTGGATCGCATTCTTTGCCGCGGTCAAGATCACCTGCGTTTGCATGCTTTGGTTCGCGGCCCCCGGTTCGAACCTTTTCCTGGTCGTGCTGTTCTTTTCGCTGGCGTCGGTGGCGGCGGAGTTTTCGACCGTGTTCAACGATTCGATGATGCCGCGCCTGGTGCCGAAGAGCGAGATCGGCAGGATCTCCAACATGGCCTGGGGCCTTGGTTATCTCGGCGGCATGATCGTGCTGGTCTTCGTCGTCGCCTGCCTGGCCGGTTCGCCTGAGACCGGCAAGACGATCATCGGCATCGACCCGCTCTTCGGGCTCGACCCGAAGCTCGGCGAGGACGCGCGCGCAACCGGGCCTTTGTCAGCCGGCTGGTACTTCCTGTTCATCCTGCCGATGTTCTTTTTCACCCCCGACGCCATCAAGGGCCTGCCGATCGGTCCGGCTGTCCGAGAGGGGTTGGCGGAGCTGAAAGTGACACTGGGTGAGGTGCGCAAGCGCAGCGGCATCTTCCGCTTCCTGGTAGCCCGCATGATCTATCAGGACGGCGTCAACGCGCTGCTGGCGTTGGGTGGCACCTTCGCCGCTGCGATGTTCCACTGGTCGATCACCGAGATCGGTATTTTCGGCATCATTCTCAACGTCGTCGCCATCTTCGGCTGCCTGGTCGCAGCCCGTCTCGACACGGCGCTTGGCTCAAAAACCATCGTCATGATCTCGCTGGTCCTGCTCAGTATCGCCACGATCGGCATCGTCTCGACCGGGCCGGGCTATACGTTGTTCGGCCTCTGGACGATGCCTGGACCGGACAGCGGCGGCCTGTTCGGCACGGCAGCGGAAAAAGCCTACATCTTCTTTGGCCTGTTGATCGGCGTGGCTTTCGGGCCGGTGCAGGCGTCGTCGCGATCCTACATGGCGCGCAGCGTCACGGCGGCAGAATCCGGCCGCTATTTCGGCATTTATGCGCTGGCCGGGCGGGCGACCAGTTTCCTGGCGCCGTTCATGGTCGCGTCGGTCACCCTGGCCAGCGGCTCGGCGCGGCTCGGCATGGCGGTGATCGTGCTGTTCCTGGGCATCGGCATGGCGATCCTGGTCAAGACGCCGTATCCGGCGGACCGGCCGGTGGAGTAGAGACGTTCGATAATTCTACTCCGCTGGCCGCCTGACGCAGGTTTCTGCGCTTCCGGTGCTCACGGACTTGAATGTCCGCTCCGCTCCGGTTCTCGAAACCCACGCCATCCGACTCAGCGGAGCGAATTCTCAGAACGCCTCTGTGTCGGCGCTTAATGCCGGAAATGCCTGATCCCCGTAAACACCATGGCGATGCCGTGCTCGTCGGCAGCGGCAATGACGTCCTTGTCGTTCATCGAACCGCCCGGCTGGATGACGGCGGTGGCGCCGGCGGCGATTGCCGACAGCAAGCCATCGGCGAAGGGGAAGAAGGCGTCGGAGGCGACGACCGAGCCCTTGGTCAGCGGTTCGGCAAGGCCGGCGGCCTCGGCGGCGTCGAGTGCCTTGCGGGCGGCGATGCGTGAGGAATCGACCCGGCTCATCTGGCCGGCGCCGATGCCGACGGTGGCGCCGTCCCTGACGTAGACGATGGCGTTGGACTTGACGTGCTTGGCGATGCGGAAGGCGAATTTCAGGTCGGCCATTTCGGCCGGCGTCGGCGCCCGCTTGGTCACCACTTTCAGTTCGAGGTCGTCGACGACGGCGTTGTCCCGGCCCTGGATGAGCAGGCCGCCGGCGACGGATTTGACCGTCGTACCCGGCGTGCGCGGGTCCGGCAGCCCACCGGTGACCAGCAGGCGCAAATTCTTTTTCGCCGCCACGATGGCCGCTGCCTCGTCGGTGGCGCCGGGCGCGATGATCACCTCGGTGAAGGTTTTTACGATCTCTTCCGCCGCCTCGGCGTCGAGGGTGCGGTTGACGGCGATGATGCCGCCGAAGGCCGAGACCGGGTCGCAGGCCAGCGCCTTGGCGTAGGCGGCTTTCAGCGAGTCGCCTTCGGCAACGCCGCACGGATTGGCGTGCTTGATGATGGCGACGGCGGCGGAAAGGTCGGGGTCGAACTCGCCGACCAGTTCGAAGGCGGCGTCGGTGTCGTTGATGTTGTTGTAGGATAGCTGCTTGCCCTGCAGCTGGCGCGCCGTGGCGACGCCCGGGCGCTTGTCGCCGTTGACGTAGAAGCCGGCGCTCTGATGCGGGTTCTCGCCATAGCGCATCACCTCGACCAACCTGCCGCCAAAGGCGCGCCATGTCGGATGTTCGATCTCGAGCGCCTCGGCGAACCAGCCGGAGATCGCCGCGTCATAGCTGGCGGTGCGGGCAAAGGCCTTGGCCGCCAGCTTCTTGCGGAAATCCAGCGAAAGCGAGCCGATGTTCATCTCCAGCGCATTCAGCACCGAGGCGTAATCGCCGGGGTCGGTGACGATGGCGACATAGGCGTGGTTCTTGGCCGAGGCGCGGATCATCGCCGGCCCGCCAATGTCGATGTTTTCGACGATCGACGCGTAGTCGGCGCCGGAGCGGCGGACCTCCTCGAACGGATAAAGATTGGAGACGACGAGATCGATCGGCTCGATGCCGTATTTGCGCATTGCCGCGGAATGCTCCGGATCGTCGCGCACGCCAAGCAGCGCGCCATGCACCCCAGGATGCAAGGTCTTGACGCGGCCGTCCATGATCTCGGGGAAACCGGTGAGCTCGGAGACGTCGCGCACCGGAAGGCCCGCGTCAGCGATCGCCTTTGCCGTGCCGCCGGTCGAGACCAGCTCTACGCCTGCGGCTGCCAGCGCTTTGGCGAAATCGATGAGGCCGGTCTTGTCGAAAACGGAGAGCAGGGCGCGACGCACGGGAACAAGGTCTGGTGCGGGAATGTTCTTGGCGGCGACGGCCATGGGCTGGCAGCCTTTCACGACTGGTGTGATGGATGCCCGCGCCCGTAGCACATGCCGTCCGGAAATCAAACCGGCGGTCAGGTGGGGCAAGGCAATGAATCCGTATTAAAACGAAAAACCCGCCTGTGTGGCGGGTCACTGGCGCAAATCAGCACCATGGGCGAATTTGTACCATAGCTGAGGTCACCGAGTCAAGAAAAAATTCCTATCGCTGCCGACGAAAGCTGCCGATGCCGCCGAACTGGTTGTCCTCAGGCCTTCTGTTAACCTGCGTTGGAAGCCCTGCCAGGAGGATCAGTTGTTTTCCGGATGACCGGCGATGCTGGTGCGCGTCAGCTGCCAGTGGACTTCGGCGATTTCCGAGGCCTTGAAGGCAAGCACGATCTGGCGGCTGCGGCGCGGGCCGCCAAGGCCGGCGAAATAGATCGATTCCTCGACTTCCGGCACCACTTCGGCTGCTGTGAACACCCAGGTGTCGGCCTGATCGGCGGCCAGCACCAGGCGATCATGCTCGTCCTGCAAAAGGTTGACGTCGGGGTGAACGTGGAAACGGACAGTGACGAAGTCGCGGCCATTGTTGCGGATCGCGGCATTGCCGGGCCGCTGGAAGCGGTCGCGGCCGGCCAGCACGTTGCCGTTCGACGACAGCTTCAGCTCGCGCTCATGCAGGAAGCCGAAGCGCGGGACATAGCCGTCATGGCGGGCGATGAACCCCTGAATGCCCTTCTGGTCGGTGCGCTTGCACTGCACATGCTGCGGGCCGCCGATCAGCGGGGAACCGAGCAGGTCGTTGACGCGCAGTGAATGGCTGAAGCGCGCCGACGAGGTGTCGTTGATGGTGGCGGTCGAGTGCGCGGCGGTGGCGCGCGCCAGCGGCCGGAATTCAGCCGCGCCATAGGTGTCGATGCCGGCATTGACGATGTAGTGCTGGCGGCCGGACGACAGTTCGAAGGCGAGACAGCTGGCGTGTGCGGCGTTGGACACATCGACCGGCGGCGGCGGGCCGGTGTCGGCGATGGCCGTGGTGCCGCCCATCGACAGGCGCTCATAGCCGGAATGCGGCGCATGCAGCAGCGGCGCGCCGGCGGTGTCGTCGTGGCGCAGAATGGTGGCGATGCGGTCGTGGATGGTGGCGCCCATGCCGTTGAAGCGGGCGAGGCTGCCATCCTGATGGCGAAAGAAGCGCAGCGCCGGCAGCATGCGGTCGATGGCGCCGATCAGCGCCTGCGGCGGCGTTTCCGCCTGGTTGGCATAGGTCTGGCGCAGCGGCAGAAGGTCGGCGAGGATTTCCAGGACGACCATCGGATTGCGCGAAATGTGCCCGCCATCGGCGAGGATCTGGCGGTCGAGTTCCTCGGCAAGATTGCGGGTCGCGCCACGCAGGGCCGATGCCGGCGCCGGCAGGGACAAGGCAGCGAAGGCGAGCGCGATGCGAGCCCGCAGCCTGTCCTTGCCGTCGGGCATTTCGCGCGCCATCGACCTGAGGTAGCGGATCTGGATGGCTACCGATTTCAGGAAGGCGCGGTAGAAAGGGAACTCGGCGCCCTGCAATACGACCGAGGAGTGCTGCAACCAGGCGATGATGCGCTTGGCCGTCGTGCCGGGCTCCCAGGCGATGCCGGAAATATGGCTGCCATGCATAGTGATCCAATCGGAGACCAGGGCGCGGGCATTGGCGGCGGCAAGCTCGGTGCCGGCGGCGCGCATATGGCGCAGCCAGCGAAAGCCGTGCAGCGTCTTCTGCCAGCCGTGATTGGGCACGCTGATCTGGAAAGGCGACTTGCCGCCGGTCTCGACGAGATGCCCCGACAGGGGATAGCGGCCGTAATAGATCTCGAGTGCGATCTGCGGGTCGGCGAGGCGCAGGTCCGGCGGTGCGATCAGCACACGTTCCGGCGTGCGGCCGGAATAGCGCCAGCGATAGACAGGCCCGGCGCGCAGGCGCCGGCGCGTTTTGCGCCAGAACTCCTTCGCGACAAGCGTCCACAGACGCGTCGTGCTGCTGGCAGCAAGTGCCAAAACCCCTCCTGATCGTCCTCTACCCCGGCGCCGAGTCTACATGATTGCACGATTCGTGCGAAGGCGAATTCCACGACCCCACGCCGGTTCACCTGGCTTTGCCCCCGATCCTACCCCTAACAGTCAGTAAATCCGGGCAATTCAATCGCTAGCCGGCTCGCCGCATGCGAGCGGCGAAGAAACCATCGAGGCCCGAGCGTTCCGGCGCGCCGAGCTCCAGGTCAGCGGGCGTGGTGCGCAGCGTGCCTTGCGGCGTCAGGAACGGATCGATGCCGGCGATCTCGCCTTGCCGCAACGGATCGTTGGTGACTTCAGGCGTGCCGGCCAGAAAGGCGCGATAGAGATCCTCGCCTTCGAGCGGATCGAGCGAACAGTTGGAAAAGACGATCCTGCCGCCGGGCTTCACCAGCGTGACGGCGCGGGCGAGCAGCCTGCGTTGCAGGTCGGCGAGTTTTTCGACATCGGCCGAAGTCTTGGTCCATGGCACGTCTGGATGCCGCCGCACCGTGCCGGTCGATGAGCAGGGCGCGTCGAGGAGCACGGCGTCGAACAAGTCCTTCGGCTCGTATTTGAGCAGGTCGGCCTGAACGATTTCGGCGGACAGGCCGAGACGGTCGAGATTCTGCGTCAGCCGCACGAGCCGGTTTTTCGAGGTGTCGACGGCGGTGACCTTCGCGCCGGCAACGATCAGCTGCGCGGTCTTGCCGCCGGGCGCGGCGCAGAGATCGGCAACCCGCAATCCCGCGACATCGCCGAACAGCCGGGCGGGCAGGCTGGCCGCGGCGTCCTGGACCCACCAGGCGCCCTCGGCAAAGCCAGGCAATTCAGTGACGGGACCGACAAGATTCTCGACTCGCACCGTGCCGGTCGGCAGGACGATACCGCCAAGTTTTTCGGCCCAAAGACCGGGATCGGCCTTGACCGAGAAGTCGACCGGCGCCTCAACGCGATGCGCTTCGAGGATCTGTCCGGCCTTCTCGTTGCCGTAGGTGGTCTTCAGCCGATCGGAAAACCACTTTGGCGCTTCGTCGGTGGCGGCAAGGGCGGCAGGCAATTCTGTTTCCTTGGCACGTGCCAGTGTGCGCAGCACACCATTGACGAGGCCGGAGAAGCGCACCGTGCGCGGATCGGATTTGGCATGGGTCACCGCAATGTCGACGGCGGCGCTGTCGGGAATCTCGAGGAACAGGATCTGGGCTGCGGCCACATGCAATATGTGCGACAAAGCGGTGGCGTTGGGCGGCAGCGGTTTTTCCAGGCGCCGCGCCAGCAGCCCCGATATGGTCATGCGGTAGCGCAGCGCGGTGACCAGGATGGCGCGGACCAGGCCGCGATCGCGCAAGTCGAGCGCCTTGTATTGCGGGTGGCCGTTTTCGTGATCGGTCAGCCCATCAAGCGGGGTCCTGGCGTCGATGACGGCGGCAAGCAGGCGCGCCGCTGCCTTGCGTGCGGCGAGGCCGGCAACGAAGTCGCCGCCGTCCCTGTGTTCCTGATCACCTGAAACCGTGCGTCGTGGTCCTCTGTCCGCCACGCTCACGACCACCGGCCCTTGGGCCCGGTCGGATTGCGACCCCATGGGTTGGATTTGGGCTTGGCGGGCTCCGCCGGCTGCTCGGGCTGCGCTGCCTCGCCCCACGGGCCGGATGGCCGCGGTTGATCTGCCTGCCGTGGCGTCGATGCCTGGCGCGGGGCGGCCTGGGTTTCGCCTTGCATCTGCTGCGCCATCGCCTGCAAGGCTGCGATGCGGTTCTCAGTGGCGGGGTGGGTGGAGAACAGGCTGTCCATGCGCTCGCCGTGAAGGGGATTGATGATGAAGAGATGCGCGGTCGCGGGATTGCGCTCGGCATCGGGGTTGCGGATGCGTTCGGCGCCGCGGGCGATCTTGTCAAGCGCCGATGCCAGCCAGAGTGGGTGTCGACAGATTTCAGCGCCACGCCGGTCGGCCTCGTATTCGCGGGTGCGGCTGACCGCCATCTGCACGACCATCGCGGCAAAGGGCGCTACGATCATCGCCGCCAGCACGCCGACAAAGCCGAATGGATTGTTGTCGCGATTGCCACTGAAAAAGAAGGCGAAATTGCCGAGCATCGAGATGGCACCGGCAAAGGTGGCGACGATCGTCATGGTGAGCGTGTCGCGGTGCTGCACATGGGCGAGCTCGTGCGCCATGACGGCTGCGACCTCTTCAGGCGTCAGCGCTTGCAACAGGCCGGTGGAGGCAGCAACCGCCGCGTTCTGCGGGTTGCGGCCGGTGGCAAAGGCGTTCGGCTGCGGGTTGTCGATCAGATAGGTCTTCGGCATCGGCAGGCCGGCCTGTTTGGCCATTGCCTGGACGATGGCGTAATATTCGGGCGCGTTCCTTTCGTCGACCTCGACGGCACGGTTCATCGACAGCACCATCTTGTCGGCATTCCAGTAGCTGAACAGATTGGTGCCGGCCGCGAACAGGAAGGCGATCATCATGCCGCCGGTTCCGCCGATCAAAAAGCCGACGCCCATGAACAGCGCCGTCATCGCGGCAAGAAGCATGGCGGTGCGGATGGTGTTCATCGTCTGCTCCTGTCGAAATGGCACCGAAAAGGGGTCGATCGTCGTGCGTTCATGGCTATATGATGGGAAACGCCAGTTCCTGTTTCAATTGACTGGGCTCAATCTGCCGAGATTATCGCATGACCGACGAAATCAGTAAAACAGGCGCCGCTTCTGCCGAAGCGGCATCGCAGAGAGAGCTAACGCCGGCCGCACGCCGTGCGTTGGCCGAGGCCGCAGCGCGGCGGGAAGACTACCGCGAAAAGGAGGCCGCGCTGCCGAAGGAGATCGGCGGCCGCGGCGGCAAGGAGCCAGGGCGCTACGGCGACTGGGAGGTAAAGGGCCTCACCAGCGATTTCTAGATGCCGCCTAGGCGGCGTTGCGCTGCGGCTCGAGCGCGATCCAGCCACGCTCGTCGACGGTGATGCCGACCATGTCGTAGCCTGCGATCGCGGCATGTTGCGTTGGCAAGGGGTGGTTGTGCGTGGCGCTGATGACCATGACCGCGGCGCCCGCCGCTTCGGCTGCCGCGATGCCAGCTGGAGCATCCTCGAAGACGAGGCAATCGCGCGCGTCGAAGCCGAGCCGTTCCGCGCCAAGCCGGAAGCAATCGGGCGCCGGCTTGCCGCGGGAGACATCTTCCGCCGCGACGATGATGGCCGGGACGGGGATGCCGGCGGCCTTCATGCGCAACAGCGCCAGCTCACGTGGGGCGGAGGTGACGATTGCCCAGCGTTCGGGCGGCAGCGAATCGAGAAATGCCACGGCGCCTGAGATCTGGATAATGCCATCGAGATCGGCCGCCTCGGCCTTCAGCAGCAGATCAGCCTCGTATGCCGGGTCGACGCCCGGCAGTGCTAGGCCGGTGATGGTCTCGATCGCGCGCACGCCATGGATCGTCGGCAGGAAGGCGGCGACGTCGAGCCCCTGGCGGAGAGCCCAATCGCTCCACACCCGTTCCGCCGAGGCGATGGAATTGATGAGCGTGCCGTCCATGTCGAAGAGGAAGGCCGCGAATTTTCTGCCTGAATACATGATTTTCCTTGAGTCCGGGGAGGCGCTAGGTCGGGTGACCGAACCTAACGTCTCGACTGCGGCAGGGGAAGACACGGGGGCGTGCTTTTCGATCGGCCCAGGGAACCACGATATCCTCCGGGCGTTTGGGAAGGACTGCTTCTCACAACAACGATCGAAGGGGGACCAACGGTGCTGATCCGGCTCGGCTACGAAATCGCCATCGAATGCGTAGCCGCCACGCCGGTGATTTCAGTGCTCGAGATCCATCGGGACAGGCAGGGCGACATCAAGCGGCAGACGCGGGTGCTGACCTCGCCCGCGGTGCCGACAAGACTGTACCACGATCTGCATGGCAATGCCTGCCGGCGCTTCACAGCGCCCGCCGGTGGTTTTCGCATCCTGTACGACGCGGTCGTAGAGGACAGCGGCGAGACGGACGAGGTAAACACCCTGGCCAGGGAAGTGCCGGTGGCGGATCTGCCCGACGAAGTTCTCGGTTATCTCCTGGGCAGCCGCTATTGCGAGACGGATCATCTGAGCAGCCTGGCCTGGCAGCTCTTCGGTGACATCCCGTCCGGCTGGGCGCGCGTGCAGGCGATCGTCGACTATGTCCACAACCGGCTGTCGTTCGGCTATGGCTATGCGCGCTCGACCCGCACCGCGGCGCAGGCGCATGAGGAGCGCGTCGGGGTCTGCCGTGACTTCGCCCATCTGGCGATCGCGCTTTGCCGCTGCATGAATATTCCGGCACGCTACGTGAACGGCTATCTCGGCGATATCGGCGTGCCAGCCGATCCGGCGCCGATGGACTTCTCGGCGTGGCTGGAAGTGTTCCTCGACGGCAAATGGTACACGTTCGATCCTCGCCACAACACGCCCAGAATCGGCCGTATCGTCATCGCCCGCGGCCGCGACGCCACCGACGTGCCGCTGCTGCACAGTTTCGGCCCCCACCGGCTCAGCCTGTTCAAGGTGTGGACCTATGAACAGGAAGGCAATCTGTTCAACCCGCCCTACCACGGCATCGACAGGACCGTCAGCGCACAGATGCTGGCGTAATCGCGACGCCTACCGATGCGACAGGGTGGCAGCGAGGTTCTTTCCAGGCGCAACTTTCGGGACACATGGTCCGCTTCGGCACAGTGAGCTTGTGCCGCAACAGGACGCCGTCGATGGCGTCGCGATGCCTTGGGCCAGATCATGGTAAGCGGCCGGTAAACGCGAGCGCCACGGCGCGTTCCCGTTTACCAACCGTTCACCTTTGCGGGTTCCAAAACTCAACAAAAACAACAACGACTTGCTGATGGAAGGCGAGCTCTCCGCCAGGCCAAGGCGACATCCGGCGGGAATCCTGCATTGCCCTTTCCGCGGCGACGAGGCCGAGGCGAGTGGAGGCTGTAGGATGCGGAATTACGGGGGTCTTGTTCACGCGGTCGGCGGCTTCGCCAGGGATCGCGGTGGAAATTTCGCGGTCCTGTTCGGCCTTAGCGCCTCGGTCTTGGCGCTGGCAGCGGGCTTCTCGGTCAACGTATCGCAGCTCTACAATGCCAGATCGAGCCTCCAAGGCGTGGTCGACGCCGCGGTCACGTCGACGGCACGCGACCTGACGACCGGCGTCATCAAGGAAGCCGATGCCGACAATTCGGTGCAGGCCTTTCTCGACGCCAACAGCCAAGCAGGCATTCTGCAGGCCGACCAGATCGTGCTCGACAGGCTGATCGTCAACAGGACTGCCAAGACGGTTCAGGCCGACGCCCATATCGATGTCGCGCTGTACTTTCCGATTTTTGGCACGGGCGACATGAAACGCGTCACCGCTTCCACAACGGCGCTCTATTCGGACAAGACCGTCGAAGTGGCAATGATGCTGGACATAACGGGATCGATGGCCAAGCGCGGCAAGGTCGACAAGATCGGCGATCTGAAAGCTGCTGCAAAAAATGCTGTTCTGACGATGCTGCAGAAGCAGGATCCGCAGAACCCCCGCATCCGCGTAGCGATTGTGCCTTACGCGTCTGGCGTCAACGCCGGCAAGCTGGCGGAAAACCTCTATGCCGAGAAGCAAGGCAGCTCTGAGCTGCCACCCGTCGCCGGCAGTCCGCTTCTCGTCGCCAAGACGGGCAAAAATCTGCTGCCGTCCTTCAGCGACTACATCTCCATTGTCGGCGCGGCGATGCCACGCCCGGACAATTGCGCCACCGAGCGCAAGGACAAGAACGGCAACGCGGATATGAGCGCCGACGGCCCAGACACTGTTCGCACCGACAGGAACGGCAAGAAATACTATGCCCTGGTCAACCGGGACGATCATCTCGGCGGAGATATGAACAGGTGCCCTGATGCGGAAGTGATCCCGCTGACCGCCGACTCCGATGCATTGCTTGAATCGATCGAGGACTTCCAGGCCGATGGCTACACGGCCGGCGCGATCGCCATTCAGTGGACCTATTATATGCTGTCGCCGCAATGGCGCACTGCAATCAGGAACGCCGGTCTCGGCAAAGGCGCCTCGGATGCCGATCCGAAGAAGATCGCCAAGGTCGCGATCCTAATGACCGATGGCCAGTTCAATACCGCCTTCGCCGGGGCTGGGGACAGGTACAACAGCCAGGGCAACCTTGCGCGCGGCAACGCCGAAACGCTGTGCGAAAACATGAAAAATGATGGCATCGAGATTTTCACCATTGGCTTCGATCTGGACGACAAGGACATGTCGGCAACCGAGCGGGACCAGGCAAAGGCGGTGCTGAAGGACTGTTCGTCGAAGGATACCTCCGCCGCCAAGAGGCATTTCTTCGACGTGTCCACCGGAGCCGAATTGGACGATGCCTTTCAGGAGATCATTCGCAACACCGAAAAGGTCGCATTGACCCAGTAGTCCGCAAACGGAAAAGGCCGCCGCTTCTTTCGAAGCCGGCGGCCTTCCGTGTTTCCGTCCGTGGCGCGGCCCATGGCGGCGACCTATCGGGTCACCTGCCGCGCATTTCGCGCCTTAACGGGAAGACTGCTTCCCGAAAGTGCAATCCGCTGAGGCCACGTTCTGGAAAACGAAATCACTCGACATCGGATCACCTCCTTTCGATTTGTTGAACACATACTCATGATGGGGTGCATTGCAGCAAAAGACAAGGTGCGGGTCTGAAATTAGCCTACGGGCGGGCCTGGTGCGAGCCGGCTTGCGGTTGCCAGGCAGGCCGGGCAAACTTCCGCTCCGGGGGTCGGCATTCGGAGGAATCGCATGGAGGCAGCCGAAAAGGCCGCTCGCATCGTTCGAACGGTGATCGAAACATTGAAACCGGGATTTGCCGTCAGGCTATGGACCGGAGAGCGGATCGGCCCCGCCACGGGTCCGGTGCTCACCATCAACGACCAGGACATCGTCTGGCAGATCGTGAAGCGACCGTCCCTGTCGACGCTGATCGAGATGTGGATTTCCAAGACGATCAACATCGAAGACGGGACGATTTTCGACTTTTATGCCCTGCCGTCGCAAGGCAAGCTCAGAACCAAGCTCAAATCGCTGCCGAAAATGGCGATCCTGCGCGACCTGCCTTCCGTGCTGTTGGCACGCAAGCAGATGACGGCGCGGACCGATCTGTCGGGGCGCAATCCCTATGTCAGCGGTTCGAGCCAGGAAGCGATCCAGCATCACTATGACATTTCGAACGCTTTCTACCGGCTCTTCCTCGACGAGCGCATGGTCTACAGCTGCGGCTACTTCAAGGATTTCGCCAATGGCATCGATCAAGCACAGATCGACAAGCTCGACCATATCTGTCGCAAGCTCCGGCTGAAGCCTGGCGAACGACTGCTCGACATCGGCTGTGGCTGGGGAGCGATGCTCATCCATGCCGCGAAGAACTATGGTGTTGTCGGCCACGGTGTCTCGCTGTCGCAGGCGCAGACCGATCTTGCCCGCGAACGCATCCGCGCCGAAGGGCTGGAGGACCGCATCACCATCGAGATCAAATCCTATGCCGAACTCACCGGCTCGTTCGACAAGATCTCGTCGATCGGCATGTTCGAACATCTTGGGCTCGCCAACCACGCCACCTATTTCAAGACCATTCATCGCCTGCTGAAGCCGGGCGGCATCTATCTGCACCACGCCATCACCCGGCGCAGCAAGGGCGACATGAAGAAGACCCTGCGCAAGGGGCCGGAGTACAAGGCGCTGCTCAAATACATCTTCCCCGGCGGCGAACTCGACACGATCGGAATGACAACAGGCAATCTCGAGGCGCATGGTTTTCTCGTCTACGATGTCGAGAACCTGCGCGAGCACTATGCCCGCACCTGCAGACTGTGGGCGGAGCGGCTGCACGAAAGGTTCGACGAGGCAATCGCCGAGGTGGGCGAAGCCAAGGCACGGCTATGGTTGCTTTACCTGACGGGCTGTTCGATCACCTTCGAACGCGCCTCGGCGCAGATTTTCCAGACCGTCGTGACCAAGCGCGCGCGTGGTCCAAGCGGCCTGCCGCCGACGCGGGCGGATCTGTATCGATAGCTTACAGGAAGCGAATCGCGTCGCCGGTTTCGACGCGCGCCGGCCGGTCGACCGTGCAATAGACGCCGAGATTGTGGGCGTTATGGCGAACCAGATTGCGCAGGATCGCCGGATCATGGTCGAAGCCATCCTGGGCGATGATGGTGAAACCGCAGCGGCGGCAGGGTTCGGAGATGGTCAGCAGGAGGTCGCCGATGGCAAGCTTGCGGCCGATCCATTCCGTTTCGGGAAACGAGCCTTCGATGGCCGCCATGTCGACGACGATGTTGGGGCGGAAGCGGCGTGGGTCGGTGGCGCCCTCTGGATGCAACGCCTTCAGGCGTGCCAGCGAGGCGGTGGTCAACAGATGGATGGGCGCCTTGCGGTAGCGCTCCGCGGTCAGCGGGCCGGAATAGCCAGGCGCGGCATTCTCGCGGCGAAACGGCCGGATTGAGGCCTCGAAGCCGAGATAGGCCGACACTGCGCGGTCGCTCTCGATACTTGGCGCAGCCAGCCAGTTGCCCTCGGGAACGGCAATCTCGAGTTCCAGGGCAGGCGACAGCCGGGTGCGGATGCGCGGCACCTTGTGCCATTTCGGGTCGCGGTCCGGTCGGGCGATCTCATTGTCGGACTTGTCGACAAGGCCGAACATACGGTCGCCCTCGATGCTCTCGATATCGACCGAGATTGTTTCGCGACGCTCGCCGGCAAGCGAACTCGCCGGATAGCGCCAAAGCTCACTGACAATGCCAAGCGCTGCCTGCATCAGCTCTTCTTGTTTTGCCGGTTGGCGACCAAATCATCGACGACGGCCGGATCGGCGAGCGTCGAGGTATCGCCGAGCGCTGAAAAATCGTCCTCGGCAATCTTACGCAGGATGCGGCGCATGATCTTGCCGGAACGCGTCTTCGGCAGGCCGGGCGCGAACTGGAGCTTGTCGGGCGAAGCGATGGCGCCGATCTCCTTGCGGACATGGGCGACCAGCTCCTTGCGCAGCTCCTCGCTCGGCTGCTCGCCGGCCATCAGCGTGACGTAGCAGTAGATGCCCTGTCCCTTGATGTCGTGCGGATAGCCGACGACGGCGGCTTCCGAAACCTTGTCGTGGCTGACCAGTGCGGATTCGACCTCGGCCGTGCCCATGCGATGGCCGGAGACGTTGATGACGTCGTCGACGCGGCCGGTGATCCAGTAATAGCCGTCGGCGTCACGGCGGCAGCCGTCACCGGTGAAATACTTGCCCTTGTAGGTCGAAAAATAGGTCTGCACGAAGCGGTCGTGGTCGCCATAGACGGTGCGCATCTGGCCCGGCCAGGAATCGGTGATGCACAGATTGCCGTCGGCCGCCCCTTCCAGAACCTTGCCCTCGCCGTCGACCAGCTGCGGCTTGACGCCGAAGAAAGGCCGCGTCGCCGATCCCGCCTTGAGGTCGGTGGCGCCGGGCAGCGGCGTGATCAGGATGCCGCCGGTCTCGGTCTGCCACCAGGTGTCGACGATCGGCACCTTGCCGTTGCCGACGATGTTGAAATACCACTCCCAGGCTTCCGGATTGATCGGTTCGCCGACCGAACCCAGTACGCGCAGCGACTTGCGCGATGTCTTGGCGACATGCGCGTCGCCGGCGCCCATCAGCGCGCGCAGCGCCGTCGGCGCGGTGTAGAAGATGTTGACCTTGTGCTTGTCGATGACTTCCCAGAAGCGCGACTGCGACGGATAATTCGGCACGCCTTCGAACATCAGCGTGGTGGCGCCGTTGGCGAGCGGGCCGTAGACGATGTAGCTGTGGCCGGTGACCCAGCCGACATCGGCGGTGCACCAGTAGATGTCGCCGTCATGGTAATCGAAGACATATTGGTGGGTCATCGAGACGTAGACGAGATAGCCGGCGGTGGTGTGCAGCACGCCCTTCGGCTTGCCGGTCGAACCCGACGTGTAGAGAATGAACAGCGGGTCCTCGGCCTTCATCTTCTCGGGCTTGCATTCGGCTTTCACCGTCGCGACCTCGTCGTGGTACCAGACGTCGCGGCCTGAAACCCAGCCGGTCTTGCCGCCGGTGCGGCGCACGACCACCACCTTTTCGACTTTCGTCCCGGCTTTCGCGGCGATCTCGATCGCCTTGTCGGTGTTTTCCTTCAAAGGGATCGGCTTGCCGCCGCGCAGGCCTTCATCGGCCGTGATGACGAAGGTCGACTTGCAGTCGTCGATGCGGCCGGCCAGCGCATCCGGCGAGAAACCGCCGAAGACGATCGAATGGACGGCGCCGATACGCGTGCAGGCCAGCATCGCATAGGCGGCTTCCGGGATCATCGGCATGTAGATGGTGACGCGGTCGCCTTTCTTGACGCCGTGTTTCTTCATCACATTGGCGAGCCGGCAGACATGCTCGTAGAGCTCGTTATAGGTGACCTTCTTGTCATCGTAGGGATTGTCGCCTTCCCAGATGATGGCGGTCTGGTTGCCGCGCTTCTTCAGGTGCCGGTCGATGCAGTTGTAGGAAACGTTGGTCAGTCCGTCCTCGAACCATTTGATCGAGACCTTGCCGTCGAAGGAGGTGTTCTTGACCTTGCTGAAGGGCTTGAACCAGTCGATGCGCTTGCCGTGCTTGCCCCAGAATTTGTCCGGGTTCTTTACGCTGTCGGCATACCATTTCAGGTAGGTGTCATTGTCGATCAGCGCGTTTTTCGTCCACGCCGGCTGGACGCGATGGACATGAACCTCGGACATTCCTGACTTTCCTCCCGAACCAATCGCCGGCTTGAAATGCCGGCGGGATCGCAGCGACACGGCCGCGAATTCGGCGGCATTATTACCAGTTCCGCCGTTACGGCAACATTAGACGTTGGATTCGCGCGGCGGGATGCCGCAGGTGGCTTTCCCGAGGCTGTCAGCACTCGGCCAAGTGCGCTGCTAACTGCATGTTTTCGCATGCTAAAGCCGGTTCAGATGAAGAAAAAATCAATAGACGATTAATCAGCGGCGCGCACAATCAGCCGTGGGAGGACAGGCGAATCAACCTGGGGACCGTAATGCGCGACCATGCCGAAATGGACCTGATGCTCAAAGGCTATGGCTTGACCACGGCCAAGATTCTTTATCACTTTCCCGATCACCCGCATCTGCTGCAGAGCTTCATCTGGCAGGACTACGATCTGGCGCCGAAGTTTCCGGTGCTGATCAAGTTCATCGAATTCTGGAAGGCCAAGCTGGACGGGCCGCTGCATTCGATCAGCTACACCCACCAGAAGCTGATCGCGCCGAATGAATGGCGCAAGGTGGATGGTGAGTTCGTGCTGCACTGAGAACAAGTAGCCAGTGATTGGCGGAAACGCCCATCGCTTCGTCGTCCTAGGGTCTCCGCCACGGAGCTGCGCTCCTGCTTCGCCCTAGGATGACGAACCTGTGAGACGGCGGCCAACTGCAAGCGTTTCCGCCAAGTCAGCCGCTCACACAGCCGGCGGGTTGAGCCGGGCAAAGCCTTCCTGCCGCCGATACGGGAAGTACGGGTAGGGCGCGGTGACTTCGCTTGCGGCGTCGAGTTTCCCGATCTGCTCCGGCGTCAAGGTCCAGCCGACGGCGCCGAGGTTCTGGCGCAACTGCTCCTCGTTGCGGGCGCCGATGATGACCGACGACACGGTCGGGCGCTGCAGGAGCCAGTTGATTGCGATCTGCGGCACGGTCTTGCCGGTTTCCTGCGCCACCGCATCGAGCGCATCCATGACCCGGTAGAGATGCTCGTCCTCGACCGGCGGGCCGAAATCAGCTGTGTCGTGCAGCCGGCTCTGTTCCGGCAAGGGCTGGCCACGGCGGATCTTGCCGGTCAGGCGGCCCCAGCCGAGCGGGCTCCACACGAGCGCGCCGACGCCCTGGTCGAGGCCGAGCGGCATCAACTCCCATTCGTAGTCGCGGCCGACCAGCGAGTAGTAGACCTGGTGCGCGACATAGCGCGGATAGCCTTGACTGTCGGCTTGCGCCAGCGACTTCATCACTTGCCAGCCGGAGAAATTGGAGACGCCGACATAGCGCAGCTTGCCGGCGCGCACGAGTTCGTCCAGCGTCGACAAGACCTCCTCGATCGGCGTCCCGGCATCGAAAGCGTGCAGCTGCAACAGGTCGATATAGTCAGTGCCGAGGCGCTTCAGCGCGGCGTCCACCGACTTGATCAACCGCGACCGGGAAGAGCCATAGTCAGCGGGTCCGTCGCCCATCGGCAGCGCGGTCTTGGTCGATATCAGAACGGCATCGCGGCGGCCTTTTATCGCTTCGCCAAGCACCTCTTCCGAGGCGCCGTTCGAATAGACGTCGGCGGTGTCGAACAGATTGACGCCGGCCTCCAGGCAAATGTCGATCAGCCGCCGCGCTTCCCTGGCGTCGCTGTTGCCCCAGGCGCCGAACAGCGGGCCGGAACCGCCAAAGGTTCCCGCGCCGAATGAGAGTGCGGGCACTTTCAGGCCCGATGCACCGAGACGTCGGTAGTCCATCTTTTTACTCCTGTGGAATGAAGGGTGTGGAAAGCGGGTTTGCAGAGGACGATCACGACCGGATGGAGGCAGGCTCGCCGAGCGTGGCGGTGCGATCGAGACGCAGCGCCAGCCCCGCCACGCCGAGTGCCGCGAGCGGCAGCAGGGCGGCGACCCAGGTGAGTGAGCCCAGGCCAATGCCATGGGCAATCACCGCACCGCCAAGCCAGGCACCTGCCGCATTGCCGAGATTGAAGGCGGCGATGTTGAAGGACGAGGCGAGGCTCTGGCCGGCACCTTGCGCCTTGTCCAGCACCCACATTTGCAGCGGCGCCACGGTGGCGAAGGCGGCAGCGCCGAGCAGGCCGACATAGATGACGGCCATCACCTGGCTGTGGATGGCGAAGCTCATGGTGGCGAGCACCAGGGCCAGCACCACGAGACTGCCGAGAACGGCCGGCACCAGCCAGCGATCGGCGACCTTGCCGCCAAGTAAATTGCCGGCAATGAGGCCGCCGCCGAAGACGAGCAGGATCGGCGACACGGCCGCTTCCTGGAAGCCGCTTATCTCGGTCAGCAGCGGCGCGATATAGGTGAAGACGGCGAAGACACCGGCATAGCCGAGCACGGTGGTGGCAAGACCGAGCAGGACGGGCGTGCGGCGCAAAACGGCGAGATCGGCGCGCAGATCGCTCTTTTCGGACGCCGCCCGGCTGCGTGGCACCAGAGCCAGGATGACGGCGAAGGCCGCCACGCCGACCAATGTCACCGCCCAGAAGGTCGCTCGCCAGCCGAAGGCCTGGCCGAGCCAGGTGCCGAAGGGCACGCCGAGGATGTTGGCGATGGTCAGACCGGTGAATATCAGCGCGATCGCCGAGGCTTGTCTGTTGGGTGCGACCAGCCCGGTGGCGACGACAGAGCCGACGCCAAAGAATGTGCCGTGGGCGAAGGCGGTGATAATGCGGGCGCCCATCAGCGTCCAGTAATCGGGGGCCAGCGCACAGGCGAGATTGCCAAGCGTGAAGATCGCCATCAGTGCCAGAAGCACGGTCTTGCGTGGCCAGTTGCCGGTGGCGATGGTCAGCAGGGGCGCGCCGATGACGACGCCGAGCGCATAGCCCGAAATGAGCTGGCCGGCGGCCGTGATCGAAACGCCGAGATCCTTGCTGACATCGAGCAGCAGACCCATGATGACGAATTCGGTGACGCCGATGCCGAAGGCACCGGCGGCAAGGGCGTAGAGAGCAAGAGGCATGGCGATTTCCACTTCGATGGCGAAGAGCGCCGTCCCGCGCCCCGACCCCTGAGATCGTGCTTCCCTGCATTGTGAACCAGACTTGCCTTGGGCACATTTTCTGTGAAATAGATTCACAAATGGCCAGGCCCGATATCAATCGCTCCGGCGAGATCGAAGTGTTCGTGCGCGTCGTCGAGGACGGCAGTTTTTCCTCCGCCGCACGCGCGTTGCGCATGACGCCTTCAGCGGTGAGCAAGCTGATCGCGCGGCTGGAGGCCCGGCTTGGTGCGCGGCTGGTCAGCCGTTCGACGCGAAAGCTGCAACTGACGCCGGAAGGCACCGCTTTCTACGAGAGCGGCCTGCGCATCCTCGCCGACATGGCGGCGGCCGAGCAGGAGGCGGCGGCGGGTGCGGCACCGCGCGGAAGGCTGCGCGTCAACAGCTACGTGCCCTTCGGAGTACACCGGCTGATCCCGCTTCTGCCACGCTTCCTCGAACGCTACCCCGAGATTTCAGTCGACCTGGTGCTGACCGACAGCGTCATCGACCTGATGGCGGAACGCGCCGATGTCGCTATCCGTGCCGGGCCGCTGAGTGAGTCACGACTGGTGGCGCGCAAGCTCGGGCAAAGCCCTGTGGTGGTCGTTGCAGCACCTTCCTACCTCGAGACGCAGGGCATGCCGCTGACGCCAGCCGATCTCGACAGGCATAACCGCATGGGCTTCGGGTTCGTCAGGCATCTCGATGGCTGGCCGTTCCTCGACGCGGACGGCCGCGCCATCATGGTTCCCATCACCGGCAACACGCTGGTCAGCGATGGCGAGGCGATGCGGCTGATGGCGCTGGCCGGCGCGGGCATCGCCCGGCTGGCTCGCTGGCATGTGGCGGAAGACATCGCGGCCGGCCGGCTGGTGCCGCTGCTGGAGGCATTCAATCCCGGCGACGAGGAGCCCACCCACGCCGTCTATGTCGGCCAGGGCCGGCATCTGCCGGCGCGGGTGCGTGCCTTTCTCGATTTTCTGGGAGAGAGCGTCCGGCTGAGCTGACATCCCGGGAGCCACGGCTCCCTGGATGTCAGCGTGGGCTGTATTTATGCTTTCGGCATGAACGGCGCGGGGCGGCGGCCCGCTGCCTGGCGCTCCAGCATCCAGCCGGGATATTCGGATGGCAGGGCGCTGACCTCGTCGAGACGAAGCAGATCGTCGCTGTCGAGCTTCACTTCAGTCGCGGCAAGGTTCTGCTCCAGCTGCTCCATGCGGCTGGCGCCGATGATGACGCTCATCACGAAGGGCTTGGCCAGGACATAGCCGAGCGCCACCGTGGCGACGCTGACATCATGCTTTTTGGCGATTTCGCGCATGACGGCAACGGCCGCCCAGGCACGGTCCTCATTGACCGGCGGGAAGTTGAAGGACGCGCGGCGGCCTTCGCCATTGCCGGGCGCGCCGGGGCCGTATTTGCCGGAGAGCAGGCCACCGGCCATCGGCGACCACACCATCAGGCCGAGCTTCTCCTCGTTGAGCAGCGGCACGATCTCGCGCTCGAGATCGCGGCCGGCGATCGAATAGTAGGACTGGACGGTCTCGAAACGGGCAAAGCCCTTGCGCTCGGCGATACCGAGCGCCTTGGCGATGCGCCATGCCGCCCAGTTGGAGACGCCGACATAGCGAACCTTGCCGCTGGCAACGAGATCGTCGAGCGCCCGCAGCGTTTCGTCAATCGGCGTCACGGTGTCGGTGCCGTGCAGTTGATAGAGATCGATATGGTCGAGTTGCAGCCGCTTCAGGCTGGCATCGACCGAGTCCATGATGTGGCCGCGTGACGAGCCGCGCTGGTTCGGGCCGTCGCCCATGGCGCCATGCGCCTTGGTGGCGATGACCACATTCTGCCTGTTGACCTTGAGATCCCTGAGCGATTGGCCAAGCAGGCGCTCGGATTCGCCGAAGGAGTAGACGTCGGCGGTGTCGAAAAAATTGACGCCGGCGGCGAGCGAATGGGCGACGATCTCATTGACGCCCTTCTGGTCGAGGCTGGCGATCAGGCCCCATTGGGCATTCTGACCGGCGGCGCCGAAGGTCATGGTGCCGAGGCACAGTTCGGAGACGAACATCCCCGTATTTCCAAGCTGGTTGTAACGCATGGTGGCGGCTCCAGAGAGTTTGTGATGACGCAAAGCAAATAGGAACGGCACGTTTCGTTTCCAATTGCTGGCTCAACGAGCCCGCCGAGTTGGCCTATAACCCCTCACCGCATCTAATGCCGCCATCAGAAAAGCGCCCGCTGCATTCACCGAACGAGGTTCGCATGAGTATGCGGATTATAAGTCTATAACTCGGATCTTCGTCTTCGGGCGGCAATTGACCTCCTCGACGAAGTCGTCATCCCACACGGGACCTGAGAGAAGATATTCCGCAAGCGAAGGTGTTGCGCCGACCAGTCGGTCGTAGTCCTCGGGGGAGAGTGCGACAGCAGTTGGCTTTCCGCGCACCGTGATGGTTTGTGGCCCTTGTTCCCGCGCCTGCCGTACGAGTTTCGACAGATTGTTCTTCGCGTCCTTAAGATGCCAGTTCAAGGGCACTACTCGCTAGATGGCTTCGCTAGTCATATACCAGATGCCGTTGAAGCATGGCAGGGTTTCCGCTCGAACAGATGTGTTCGCCAGTTCCTCGACATGGGTTGGAAGCTATTGGCAGCGAGAATCTATAGCCTCTTTCGGCGGCAGATCGCAAACCTCGGGGATTGGCCTAAACATCTCTCTCGTCGTCATCCACGGGCGGAGCAAGGAGCGCAGCGACGCAGCGCAGACCCGAGGATCCATGCCGCGACATCTGCCGAAGAATGCAGCGGAACAGAATTCTGCACCGCTGCATTTTCCTTGTCGTCACGGCATGGATCCTAGGGTCTGCGCTCCGCTTCGCGTCGCTCCGCCCTAGGATGACGAAGGTGTGGTGGCCTGCAGCCAATCGAATATGTTGGAATTTAGCGACTAGAGACCGGTCTGTGCATCGGAACTATCGGCTGCCGAAGATCGCCGAACCGACGCGGACGCTGGTGGCGCCGAAGGCGATCGCGGTCTCATAATCGCCGGACATGCCCATCGAGAGTTTGGCGACGTTGGCTCCCTTGCCGAGCTTTTCCAACAGCGCGAAGTGCGGGCCGGGATTCTCGTCGGCCGGCGGGATGCACATCAGGCCCTCGATGGCGAGGCCATGCACGTCGCGGCAGCGGGTGACGAAAGCGACGGCGTCGCGAGGCTCGATACCGGCCTTCTGCGGCTCGGAGCCGGTGTTGACCTGGACATAGAGTTTTGGCGCGCGGCCCTGTTTGGCGATCTCCTTGGCGAGTTCGGCGGCGATCTTCTCGCGATCGACCGTCTCGATGACGTCGAACAGCGCCACCGCTTCCCGAGCCTTGTTGGATTGCAGCGGGCCGATCAGATGCAGTTCGATGCCAGGAAAAGCTTCCTTCAGATCAGGCCATTTGGCTTGCGCCTCCTGCACACGGTTCTCGCCGAAGACGCGCTGGCCGGCCTCGATGACCGGGCCGATGTCGGCAGCGTCGAAGG